>JBDHBK010000029.1:0-12049 GCA_039592635.1 Gemmatimonadota bacterium | reverse complement strand
CGGCTCTCGAAGCGCTCCTTCTCCCGGTCCGCCTCGTCCTGCCGGCTCCCGAGCTTGAAGCCGCGCACCATGCGTTCGAGCTGGGCGGTGGTCGCTCCCCGGGCCAGGTCGAGGAGATCTGACTCGTTCTCCGGAGTCGCCACGCGGGTCAGCGCCCGTACGGCACAGAAGGAGAGCTCGCCCCGGCTCATGGCGGCGCTGGTCTCGGGCAGCTTCACCAGGGCCCGGGCCGCACGCACCCTCTCTCGCGCCGCACCGAGACTGTACCCGGTCCTAAAGGCCAGCCAGTGAGCGCAGGACCTGTGGCCTGCCACTTCCCAGCCCCGGAGGCGGTCATACTCGGCCACCAGGGTGAGGAACCGGTGCTCGGCGGCGTGAATGTGAGCCGCCAGGAACACGATCTCCTCTTCCAGCGCCTCAAGCCGGTCCGTGTCAGCAGACGAATCGGATTCTTGAGCGACCGGAGCCGCAGCGTAGACGCTGGCTGTCTCTCGTACGTGGTAGGTGACCGAAACCTGGGTGGCGAAGCAGACCATCGAGAACTCCTGTGTCGAGGATACCGAACAAACACCGAACTATATTCTCAATATACACCTCCCAATTTCGGGAGGTCAGACGCTTCGCTGGTGCAGGAGGACGAGCGAGAGGAGGTGAGGTAAGGGGCTCAGAGGGCGCTTGCAGACCCGATCCCGGACTCGCGCAGAATCGCATCCCGAAATCCGTCAAGAGCCCTTGTGACAGTTCGCGGCCAGAAACGAGAAGCTGGCACACCGGGCCGCCCGTCCGAGCCTACTCCTCGCGCAGCGCCTGCATGGGCGTGACCTTCGTGGCCCTCCGCGCCGGCACGTAGCCGGCCGCGAGTGCGACGACTGCCAGGATCAGGGTCACCAGCCCGAAGATGGCGGGGTCGGTGACGCTCACCCCGAACACCATGCTCTGAAGCAGCTTGCTGAGCCAGAAGGCTCCGAGCAGTCCTGTGAGAAGACCGAATCCCGCCAGAATCGCGCCCTGGCCCAAAACACGCCGCCGCACGGCACCGGTCGTCGCGCCGAGCGCCATCCGGATCCCGAACTCACGGGTACGCTGGCTGACGGAATACGAGAGAATGCCGTACACCCCGATCGCCGCCAGCAGGAGCGCCACTCCGCTGAAGATGCCCATCAGGGTGAGAGCGAACCTCTCGCTCTCCATGTGTCGACCCAGGACCTGCTCCATGGTCCTGGCCCGGTAGATCACGAGCTCCGGATCGATGGCATCCAGCTCCCGCCTGATCTGAGGGAGAAGCCCGAGTCCCGCATTCGTCTTGACCACCTGGACCAGGGCCCAGTTCCGATCGTCTCCGTACTCGGTATGCGGGATGTAGATCTTCGACTTGCGACTCCCCCGGGCGTCGAACGCCACGTCGGGAACCACGCCGATGACCGTGCGGTCGGCGTCGGCAGAGAAGAACTGCTGTCCGATCGCGTCACGACCCGGAAATGCGATTTCGGCTGCCGTTTCACTGATGACCATCACGGGGGGCGAGTCCTCGCCGTCGCCCACGTTGAAGGTCCGGCCCGCTCGCAGCGGAATGCCCATGGTCTCGAAGTAGTCGCCCGCGATGATGCGCATCTGGGCGCCCTCCCACTGCAGCTCCCCGTCCGCGTCCTCGTACCGGTAGCCCCAGTCGTGGTACGCTCCCGCTGCCGGGAGCCACGAGGTGGCCGCGACGGATTCCACCCCCGGAATCGAACGCAGCTTCTCGTGAAACCTCTGGTGAAAATCGACCCGGAGCACCGGGTCCTCGTATCGGGCTTCCGGCAGGTGCACCTCGAAGGTCAGGAGATCCGACGAGTCGAATCCGTAGTCCTGCCCCTGGAGGGCCGCAAAGCTCTTGATCAGGATACCCGCCCCGATAAGCAGGACCAGGGCCAGGGCCACCTGCGTGGCGACCAGCGCCGCGCGCACGCGGGTCGATCGCTTGCCCCCGGCCATTCCCCTCGAACCCTCGCGCAGGTCTGACGTCAGGTCCACGCGTGAGCCGCGCAGAGCCGGAATCAGACCGAACAGGAGCGCCGTGAGCACGGTGACCAGGCCGGCGAACAGGAGGAGCCGACCGTCGATTCCGACTTCCTGCCAACGTGCCACCGCTTCAGGACTGATCGAGAGAAGAAACCGTACTCCCAGCTGAGCGACCACCAGGCCCGCCAAGCCTGCCAGGGTCGCAACGAGAAGGCTCTCGGCGAAGAACTGCCGCACCAGCCGGCCCCGACCGGAACCGAGCGCCGATCGAATGGCGATCTCCCGCCTCCGACCCAGGCTGCGGGCCAGAAACAGATTCGCCACGTTGACGCATGCGATCAGCAAGACCAGGCCGGCGGCGCCCATCAGGATGCGGAGCATGGTGTCGGCGGTACCAACCACGTCGTCGTGCAACGACACGACGCGCATCAGCTGGGTGTCCCCGATTTCGTCATGCTCCTCTACGAGCCTCGTGTTGATCGCGCTGACGTAGCTCTGCGCCTGCTCGACAGAGACTCCCCGGTCCAGCCGTCCGATCAGTGACAGAAAGTGGTTCTGCCTCGAGTACTCGCCTTCTTCAAGATCGAGTGGCACCCAGGCATCGACGTCACCGACCACCGCGTCGCGGAAACCGGCCGGCGCCACTCCGATCACCGTATACGCCGCTCCATCGAGGCGGATCGTCGTACCAAGCACGTTGGGGTCACCGCCGGTGTGCGACTGCCACAGCCGGTAGCTGAGGATCACGACGTTGCCTTCCTCGCGCTCCTCGTCGACGGCGAGGCCACGGCCGAGCAGAGGAGAGATACCCCACACCTCGAAGTACCCGGCACTCGTTGGCAGGACCTGGATTCGTCGCGGCACCTCGCCGTCCGTGAGGTCCCGGCCTGCCTCGCGGTACGTGTAGATCGCCGCGAGGTGTTCGATCCCCTCCGTGTCGCGTCTCAGGTCCAGGAAGTCCGGGACCGTGTGATAGCCGATCCCCGCGGCGGAGCTCTGGGAGTCCGCTTCGTAGATCCGGACCAGGCGCTCCGGCTCTGGAAATCGCAGAGGGCTCAACACGACCGCGTCGAGTACGCTGAAGATCGCTGCGTTCGCGCCGATCCCCAGGGTCAGCGTGAGTACGGCGATGATCGCGAATCCGGGCTTCTTGATCATCTGGCGGAGGGCGAATCGGAGGTCGGACAGGAACGAAGCGATCATGTCGTCGGGACTCGCTTTCGGCGGTGAGGCCTGGATGAGGTCTATCCCTATAATAGACACGAAGAGCGGGCGGAGGGTTGAAGAGGGCCTCCGCACCAATTGAACTTCGCCCACCATTTTCCCTGGATTCGCCAGCACCTTGTAGGGCCCTCCGAGACCTGAGCCAGGACTCCTTCGTTCACCACGTTCAGTATTGACTAAACGTTCTAAACGAGTAGCGTATAAGGTGGAGGGAGTGAACATGCCGAATCCCGAAACCCGTCAGTTCATCGAGCGTATGGGCCTGGCCATAGAACGCATGGGCCTGTCGCGGACGTTTGGCCGACTGTTCGGCTTGCTGATGGTGGCCGACCGGCCTCTGTCGCTGGACGAAATGGTCGAGCGCCTGCACGTGAGCAAGGCGTCCGTGAGCACCAACGCTCGCTCCTGCGAAGAGCTCGGCCTGGCTCGCAGGGTAGGCGTACGCGGCGATCGGAAGGACTACTACGAGATCGCCCCCCGGGCCTTCGAGCACGTGACCGCGAAACGGGTCGTCGCCATCCACGCCATGGCCGGGCTGGCGGCCGAGGGCCTCGTGGCGGTGGGAGACGACCCCTCGCCGGCCCGCGACCGACTCACCGAGATGCTCGACTTCTACATGTTCATGGGCGAGCAGATCGAAGAGCTGCTGGAACGCTGGAGGGAGGTGAAGGGATGAGAGTGCCGATTGTGCCGGCCGCGCTCGCGGCCGCGCTGATGTTTCTGCCGATCCCCGCCGAGGCGCAAACGGCCGCGTGTGCCGGTCTTTCAGACGCCACGGAGATCGTGGACTGCGTAGACCGGATCATGCGAGGAGAGTCCAGCCGCGGGATCGCGACGATGGAGGTCTCGACCGAGAACTGGAGCCGCGCCATGGAGATGCAGATGTGGTCCCTGGGCACGGACCACGCCCTGGTACGGATACTCTCTCCCCGCAAGGACGCGGGAACCGCCACATTGAAGGCCGGAAACGAGATCTGGAACTATCTGCCTCGTGTGGACCGCACCATCAAGATCCCGGCCTCTCTGATGAGCGCCTCGTGGATGGGCTCCCATTTCACCAACGACGACCTCGTGAAGGAGAGCCGGCTGATCGAGGACTACGAGATCACGCTGGCCTACGAGGGAGACAGGGACGGGGTGGACGTGTGGGAGTTCGACCTGATTCCGCGGCCGGAGGCCCCTGTCGTCTGGGGCCGGATCGCGTACCAGGTGCGGAAGAAAGACACGATGCCGGTGTACGCCGGCTACTACGACGAGGACGGCGTCCTGGTTCGCACGATGACCTTCTTCGATTATCGCGACCTCGGCGGCCGCCTGGTGCCCGCCGCGATGCGCGTGGTGCCCGAGGACAAGCCCGGGGAGTACACCGAAGTCCGCTATTCGGAACTCGAGTTCGACGTGGACCTGGACGAGGAGTACTTCTCGCTCCGGCGCCTGCGGGATACGAGGTAGCGCCATGAAAGGGGCCTGGTGGAGAATCGGCTGGCGCAACCTGGGACGTAACCGGCGCCGCACCCTGATCACGGCGATCGGGCTCGCGCTCGGCTACCTGGCCGTGGTGGTGATGGCCGGTCTGTCCCGGGGGCTGGTGTCCGAGATGATCGACAACGGCACCGGCATGGTCACCGGCCAGCTGCAGGTGTTCGCCGAGGATTATCTGCCGGATCGCGGGATCTACGAGACGATCGGCGGCCGTGAGGGGGTGGACGTCGAATCTCTCGTCGCCCGGGTGGCTTCCGATCCCAACGTTTCCGCGGCAACCCCACGTGTGTACGCCGGTGGCCTGGTGAGCACGGGCCGGGCCACGGCCGCGGGAGTGATCCTGGGGGTCGACCCGGAGCGGGAAGCCCTCGTATCCCGCCTTCTCAGTCATATCGACGAGGGTCGCGCTCCCACACCCGGCCAGTACGAGATCATCATCGGACGTGAAATGGCCCGCCAGCTGGACGTGGGACCGGGTGACGAGGTCGTCGTGGTGGCACCGGGAGCCGACGGCTCGCTCGGAAACGACCTGTTCATCGTGGCTGGCATCTTCACCACCACCATTACCGAACTCGACCTGGGACACGCTGTGGCCCCGATCGAGGTGGTGCAGGAGCTGGTAGCCCTGGCTCCCGGTCGAATTCACGAAATCGCTGCCCGGGTGGACGACCCGTGGGCGGCCGATGCCGCGGCGGCGGCCGTAGCCGCAGAGGTCGAAGGACGGCCGGAGCCGGTAGCCGTCCGCTCCTGGACCGAGTTTCGTCCGGAGATGGTGGAGTACGCCCGGTTGGTGAGCAGCATGGAGTGGATGCTCATCGTGTTCATATTTGGAATGGCCATCTGGGGCGTGGCCAACACGATGCTCATGTCTTCGTACGAGCGCCGCAGGGAATTCGCGGTCCTGCTGGCCCTTGGCGGTGGCCCGCGCCTCATCGTCCGGTCGGTGCTGGCCGAGGCCCTGGTCCTCGGAGCGGTGGCGCTGTTGGCCGGCCTTGCCGTCACCCTCCCGATCCTGGCGTGGTGGAAAGCGGCCCCGCCGGACATGAGCTGGGTGTACGGTGGCTTCACGATGGCCGGTGGGCTGATGCGCCCGATCCTGAGGGTGGAGTGGCCGACCTCGATGATCTTCATCACCGCGGGTGCGATGTTCGTGACAGCCCTCGCCGCGGCCCTCTACCCGGCGTACCGCAGCTCGCGGGTTCCGCCAGCCGATACCCTGGCGGGCCGATGAGTACGCGGCGCCGGATACGGCTGCGCCTCGCGCTCAGGAATCTCCGCCGGCAGAAGCGTCGGAGTGTGCTCAGCGGATCGGCGATGGTACTGGCGATGGCCCTGCTGGTGTTCTCCCGCACCATCGCCGAAGGCGGACACGAGGACTGGATCGACTCAGGCGTCCGGTTGGGCGGCGGGCACGTCGCGGTGCAGGCGCCCGACTACCAGACCCGGCGCACCCTGGAGTACCGGCTGTCGCCGGAGGCCCGCGCGGCCGTGCAGCAAGCGGCGCAGGCGCCCGAGATCTCCGAACGCCTGCTCGCGACCGCACCGCGACTGACGGTTCAGGGCCTCGCGTCGTCGTCCCAGGCGGCGCTGCCCGCGGCCATCATGGCGGTCGACCCTGAGATGGAGAAGAACTTCTCGGCTCTGAACGAGAAGCTGGTCGAAGGTCGCTGGCTCGAGCCCGAAGATCGCCTTCGGGCCTACGTGGGAGTCCGCCTTGCCAGCCGGCTCAAGCTGAAGGAGGGCTCGCGCTTCGTGCTCACCGCGCAGGACGCGAGCGGTGACATCTCGGGCCAGATGGTGCGCGTCGCCGGAACTTTCCGCAGCGGCATCCCCGAGATGGACGAGGGGTTGATACAGATACCGCTCGGCACGGCCCAGGAGTGGCTTGGAGTGCCCGGGGCCGTGACTTCAGAGGCCCTGCTTCTCAGGACCAGCCGCGACGTGGGGCCGGTCCGGCGGCAACTCGAGAGCGCCCTGGAGGGATGGTCGGACGAGGCGGCGGTTCTCGGGTGGCGAGAATCGATGCCCGAACTCGACGCGGCCGTGCGCATGGACGATTGGGCCGACTACGTTTTCCACCTGGTGCTGTTCGTGATCGCGGCCACCGCCATCGTGAACACGATCCTGATGTCGGTGATGTACCGGACACGTGAATTCGGTGTGCTGCGGGCCCTGGGACTCGAGCGAGGCGAGGTGGGCCGCGTGGTGTTCATCGAGGGGATGATCCTCACGGCGGTCAGCGGTTTCGTCGGGATGGCCCTTGGTGCAGCGATCGTGTGGGGTTTCTTCCGTAACGGACTCGATTTTTCTGCCATGTGGGACATGGAAATGGAGGCGGCCGGCATCGTGATCGATCCGGTGATCGTGCCGCGCTTCCACTGGAATCAGATCCTCCAGAGCCTGTTTTTCATCCTGGCGATCGGGTCTCTGTCATCCATTTACCCGGCCTGGCGCGCCACGCGGATCGACGTGGCCGAAGCCATGAAGTTCGAGGAATAGAGCGATGAGCAGCGGAGTGAACGCGAACGAAGTCTCCACGGGGCGGGTGCGGTCGGTCGGCACGCCGGCGGTTCGAACCGAGGGCCTGTGGAAAGTCTACGAGCACGACGGAATCCGCGTCGAAGCGGTGCGCGACGTCACGCTGACCATCGAACAGGGCGAATTCGTAGTCCTGGCCGGTCCTTCGGGGTCCGGAAAGACGACCCTCCTCAACATGGTCGGGGGGCTGACGCGCCCCACCGATGGTGGAATCTGGATCGACGGAATCGACGTCACGACCCTCTCCGAGCGCGACCTCGCCCGCCTGCGGTTGGAGCGGCTGGGCTTCGTATTCCAGGCATACAATCTCCTCCCGGTGCTGACGGCACTGGAGAACGCCGAGTTCACCTTGCTGCTGCGCGACGTTCCGTCCGAGCAGCGTCGTGAGAAGGTGGAGAAGCTGTTCGAGCGAATCGGCATGGCGGGGCTCGAGGACCGGCGCCCTGGAAAGCTGTCCGGCGGCCAGCAGCAGCGGGTGGCCGTGGCCCGAGCCGTGGTAGGCGAGCCGGCGCTGGTGCTGGCGGACGAACCCACCGCCAACCTCGACACGGCCACGAGCACGGCCCTGATCGACCTGATGGCCGAGCTCAACCGGGACCTCGGCACGACCTTCGTGTTCGCGACCCACGACACGCGCCTGATGGAGCGGGCCCGGCGCGTGGTTCGCCTGGTGGACGGGGCGATCGTGGACGACGACCGGCGCGACTGAACCGTGACCCGGAGGCGCGTGGCCGTCGCCGGCTGGGTCGTGGCGACCCTCGTCGCCATGACCACACTTCCCGCGCCGGCCGCCGCGCAGTCACTTCGCGATGAGCTCCGGCTGGGCGGCTACTACCTGAACGTGGCCACCGGTTCTCTCGAGGGCCCCTACACACCGGCCGGAGTGACTGATTTCCAGCGTCTTCGCCTCATGGCGGCACCCGAACTGGGGCCCCTGCACTTCGACATCGCCTATGAGCAGGGGTTGGAACTCGTGTCCGATCCGGATCTCGGCCTCACGCCCGTGCTCGGCGCCAGCTCGAGCGGAATCGAATGGCTGCCACTCCAGTGGACGATCGAGGAGTGGGACCACGGGTCGTGGCGCCATCGGTTCGACCGTCTCCTGGTGAGCGCGCCTCTGGGGCGATCAGCCACGACCACCGTGGGCCGGCAGACCATCTCGTGGGCTACCTCGCTGATCTTCACGCCCGCTGATCCGTTCGTGCCGTTCGACCCGGCAGACCCGTTTCGCGAGTATCGGGCCGGGGTGGACGCCATCCGGATCCAGGGATTCTCGAGCGCATTCACCGAGCTGGACTTCGTATTTCGGCCCGCCGACACACGCGACGGTACCACGATCACCGCCCTGGGCCGGATCTCCACCGCTTCCGGTCCGTGGGAGGTTTCGGGGTGGGCAGGCGTGCTGCATGACGAAGGAGCGGTCTCCGCCGCCGCCACTCTCACCGCTGCCGGCACCGCGTTCCGGGGCGAGGCCCAGCTTCGGTGGCCCGACGACGTGCTGCGCTTCACGATCGGCGCGGACCGGAGTTTCCCTCTCGCGGGACGCGACCTGTACGTGGTGCTCGAGTATCAGCGCGACGGATTCGGAGCGACCGACCCGGACGATTATCTCGGCGTCCTGCTTTCCGATCCATACAGCCGCGGCGAAATGCAGGTGATTGGGCGGAACGAGACGGCCCTCCAGGCCTCCTGGCAGGCGACGCCTCTGCTTACGGCCGACTTCCTCACCACGTGGAACATGAACGACGGAAGCTTCCTGCTATCGCCGGCGGCCAGCTACTCCCTGTCCAACGAGGCCTACGTCAGAGGCGGATTCTTCTTCGGAATCGGGGCGGGGGAGGGGCGTTCGGTGTCGATTCCGGCGGAAGACCTGTCGTTCACCCTTCCCGGGTCGGAGTACGGGATCGTGCCCTCCAGCCTGTACATCTCGCTCACCGCCTTCTTCTGACCCGTCTGCCGCACGTTGCGGCCCGCCATTTGCTCGACATTTGACCGACAGGAGCCCACTTTCTACGGCCCCCGGCGAATCGGTGTGAATACGCCGCTCAGCCGCAGACGACGGGACGTTCATGAAGCTGCTGCTCATCCGCCACGCGATCGCAGAGGACCGGTTCGAGTTTTCTCGCACCGGGAAGTCGGACTATTACCGTCCTCTGACCGAACGGGGCCGAACGCGCATGGCCAGGGGCGCCGCGGGTCTGCGGACCCTGGTCCCCGAGATCGACGTGCTCGCCACCAGTCCTCTCACCCGTGCGGTGCAGACCGCCGAGATCGTGGCGGACGCCTACGAAGGGCTGCGCCTCGAGGAGGCGGATTCATTGGGAACGGGCGATGGGCAGGCCTTCCTGGAATGGCTCGGTGAATGCGGCCCGGACGAGGTGGTGGCCGCCGTGGGTCACGAGCCGCACATGTCGGATTGGGCGGCCTGGATGCTCACCGGCGCGTGGCACGACTTCGCCGTGGTGAAGAAGGGCTCCGCCATGCTGCTCGAGTTCCCGAGCTCCCTGGAGCCGGGCACGGCCTGGCTCCACTGGTTCCTGGCGCCGGCTCAGCTCCGGCGACTCGGCGGGTAGCGACCGGTGGCGCGACGACCGTCCGGCCTGCTCGAACTCCCCGCCTACGAGGGGGCGGTGCGTATCGCACGATTCTACCTGGATCGGGCGGGGCAGGCCGCGTCGCGGCTCAAGAAGAAGGGCGATGAACAGGCGCTGCACGACTTCCGCGTGAGCCTGCGCCGCCTTCGCAGCAACCTGCAGGCGTATGCGCCGTACCTCGCCACGGCCGTTTCGCCCAAGCAGCGGAAGAGGATCCGAAACCTGGCGTCCTCGACCGGAGGAGGGCGCGATGCCGAGGTCCAGCTGGCGTGGCTCGAGCAGCGCCAGCTGGACGTGTCGATCGACGAGGCGCCCGGTGTGGAACTTCTTCGCGAGGAACTGGAAGGACAGTTGACCGCGGGCTATGGGCAAGGGGTGGCCCGGGCTCTCAAGAAGTTTGGCAAGCTGGACGGAAAGCTCCGCCGCCGCCTGGACGATCTCGAGACGGCGGGCCGGGCCAGCGGTCTCAACGAGGGCCTGCGGTTTTCGGCAGCCGTCGAACGGTGCCTGCCCGAGTACGCTGGTGAGCTGGACGTCCACCTGTCCCGCGTTCACTCGATCGCCGACGAGGCGGAGGCACACCGCGCGAGGATCCGGGCCAAGAGGCTCCGCTATCTTCTCGAACCGATCGCCGACGACGTCGAGGGAGTCGATGGGCTGCTCAGCAGCCTGAAGGGGTTGCAGGATCTGCTGGGCGACCTGCGCGACGCGCAGCTGCTGTCCGGATTGGTGGCACAGCTCGAGAAGCGAGTGGCCGACGGTGCGAGGGCCGACGCGAAGCTCGGACTGCAAAGAGTGGCCGCCTGGCTGGATGCCGAACAGCAGGAGTTGTTCGCACGTCTGCGCGAGAACTGGCTCGGCGATCGGAGCGCGGAGTTCTTCTCGTGCGTCGCGAGCGTCAGGGAAACACTCGTCACTACGGGCTCCGCGGATATCGAGATCGAGCGGAAGTACCTGCTGTCCGGCGTGCCGCCGAGTCTCGAAGGACAACCGTTCCGGGAAATCGAGCAGGGCTACATTCCCGGCGAGCGGCTGCACGAACGGGTGCGCCGCGTTCGAAAGGACGGGTCCGAGTGGTACGTCCGAACGGTGAAGGTCGGCTCCGGAATACGGAGGATCGAGCTGCAGGAGGACACGGACCGCGAGACGTTCGAGGTCCTGTGGCCCCTGACGGAGGGGCGCCGTGTCACGAAACGCCGCTACAGGGTGCCCGACGGCGGGCTCACCTGGGAAGTGGACGAATTCACGGACCGGGACCTGGTGATCGCCGAGATCGAGCTCCCGTCCGAGGAAGTGAAGCCGCGGCTGCCGGACTGGATCTCCCCGTACGTCGTGCGGGAGGTTACGGACGAATCCGAGTACTTGAACATGAACCTGGCGCGTTGAGGATCCCCGCATGAGCTCGAGCCCCCCGAATTCAAACGGCATCCCGTCGTTCGACGAAGCGCACGCCCTTTTCGAGGCCGCAGAGACCGGCGCGTCGGTGGGCCGATCCGAGTACAAGAGAGCTGCCAACAAGCTGCGCCAGGAGTTGCTGGAGGCCCAGTCGAACCTCCGTGAGGCGGATTTTCCGGTGGTCGTGATGTTCGCGGGGGTGGACGGGGCCGGTAAGGGTGAGCTCACCAACCTGCTCAACGAGTGGATGGACCCGCGCGGGATCACGACGCGGGCCTTCGGCGACCCGTCGGTACCCGAGGCGGCTCGCCCGAACTACTGGAGATTCTGGAGGGACCTCCCGCCGCGGGGCGACATCGGTCTCTTCCTCAGCGCCTGGTACACGGATCCGTTGCTGCAGCGCGTGTATGGCGAGACGACCGACGCCGAGTTCGAAGCGCAGCTGCAAGAGATCAACGCGTTCGAGAAGACGCTGGCCGAGGACGGCTACCTGTTCCTCAAGTTCTGGATGCACCTGGGGCGAGAAGCGCAGAAGGCGCGGTTCGAGCAGCTCGAGGCCGATCCGCTGCAACGCTGGCGGGTGACGCGGAAGGACTGGGAACACTGGACGATGTACGACCGGTTCATTCGCTACTCCGGGCACATCATTCAGCGTACCGACACCGCCTGGGCCCCGTGGCACATCGTGGAGGGCTCCGATGCGAACTATCGCAGCCTGACCGTGGGCGAGGCCCTACGCGATCGGATCAACGAGCGCCTCGCGCGATCTGCCGTGACGTCTGACGAGGATCGCACGGACGGGGCCGACAAGGGTG
>JBDHBK010000028.1:0-11548 GCA_039592635.1 Gemmatimonadota bacterium | reverse complement strand
TTCGACGTCCGCATCGGCCCAGAGCTCGACGAAGCGGGCGTAATAGACCGCCGCGTTCTCGAGATCGCCGGCTTCGTCGTACAGCTGGCCGAGACGTTCGAGCGATGGGCCGAGGCTGTCCTCGTCCCACCTGAGCCGGCTCGCGACATGCGAATTGACGTAACCCTCGTACAGGACGATCGCCGAGTCCCGCTTGCCCGCTCGATCGTAGAACTTGGCGACAGGCATGTAGCGACATAGCTCGCAACCTGAGATCTCGCGCCGCTCCAGCGTTTCGATGGCCTCCTCGAGCCGTCCTTCCCGGGCGAGAAGGATCCCCTCCCACGTCAGGTACTGATCCTCCATGTCCTGCCTGTATTCCTCGGGAACCTCCGCTTCCATCTCCGCTATCTTCTCCGCGACCTCTGACCTGCTTCCGGTCTCGGACAGGAGAATGATCACGGCCCCGTAGTCCCTTGTCAGCGGGTCGAGACTGTTGAAGCCGTCGGACGCCATCATGAATTCGAGCCGCTCCCGCGCCCGGGCTGTATCCTCTCTCACGTTGAGGTCGACCCAGGCCAGCGACTGCGCCATCCCGAGCATGGGCTGGGCGCGCCCCGAGGCCTCGTGGTGACGGGCCGACTCGAGAGCCAGTTCTTCGGCTTCGGCCAGCCGGCCCTGGGTCGCGGCGATCGCCGACAGGAGCGACGTGCGCTCCATCTCCACCCTGGGATCCGTCCCCAACTCGGAGAACCGATTGGCCGCCGCGGTAGCCGCCTCGTAGTCGCCGCGAACCGTTTCCAGGAACACTCGAAGTCCCGCCGAGACCTCATCTCGTGGAAACATCTCGTAAATCCCGTCCAGGCTTGCTTGCGCCTCGTCCAGCTTGCCCTGGCTGATTTCCATCCGGGCGGCATTCCGGAACGAGAGGACGCCGGAAGAGTCGACCACATTCGCGCGCTCGTAGTACTCCTCCGCCAGCGCGTAATCGCCGAGGGTCGAGTACACGACGCCGATGTTGTTGAGGGCCCAGTCGTCGTTGGGATCGAGCTCGAGGAGGCGCTCGTACGTCGTGATGGCCGCCTGGTCGTCTTGCGTCACCTGCGTGTAGTAGGTGGCCTCCGTATGCAGCCTCTCGCGTTCAGTGAGCCGGTCGCGCGACTCATAAGCCTTCTCGAAGGCTTCCAGGTTGCGAGCCCGCCCACCTGTTCGAGTGAGGCCGAGCTTGCGCCACGCCATGGCGAATCCAGGATCGAGACGGACGGCCTCTTCCAGCAGGGCGTTTCCGACATCCTCGTCGCCCCCCGTGTCAAAGACCTCGATTCCAGACGTGTACTTCTGCAATGCCTCGAGCGAGGCCGTCGTCACCCGGTCGAGCGGCTCCTCAGCCCTGAGGTCGGAGTACGATTCCCCGATCCGCTCCCTCATTCTTGCCGACAGGCGGTCGATCGCCGGAATGATCTCGTCGGCGTTGGCGGCTGACTGGCGGTCCGAAGCCAGGGTCTGACCACTCGAAGCATCCACGATCCGCGACGTCAGGACGTAGCCGTTGCCCACGGCCGTGATATCACCTGCGATCACCGCCGCATATCCCTCACGCACGGCGATTTCCCTTGCCACTTCCAGGGTAAGGGGTTCGTCCGTCGAACGCTGCATGCGGGTCAGAGCATCGGTCAGCGAAACCGGGTCGACGAGCGCCACCACGTTGGACTGAGAGAGGTCGATCCGAAGCGCCTCGGTCGCGGCCGACCCGATCGAGGGGTCCGGTGACTCGAATTGGGCCAGGACGAGGGCCGCCTGCTCCGCCAGCATCCCCTTGGCGACGAGGGATCCGACGGGCCCAATACCCCGGTTCCGCATGAACATGAAGCCGGTCGTGACAGCCGTGAGGAGCACGAAGGCGAGTGCGCCACCGACCAGGGCGTTTCGCCACGTGAACAGCCGGCGCGAAGACAGCTCGGACCCGGCGGCTGACATCGCCTGGGATTCTGAGGCAGGCGACGACCCAGGTTCAGCGGGGCCGCCAGCCGCGTGCCTTCCCTGTACCACCGCCGTGGCCACGATGATCGGAAGGCCGACCAGCAGCAGGAGCAAGGCGAACGGGAACACCCAATCCGGCAGACCCAGGTTGTCCTTCACCACGTCCACGACCTGGAGCACCACCCAGGATGCGGCGGCGTAGAAGGCCAGGATCTGCCACAGGGATCGGTTCTTCATCCGCGCTCCCTGATGATCTCTTCCAGCCGGGCCCGGGCGGCTTCGACTCGCGGCTGGAGTTCCGCATCCGCGTCGGCCCACAGCTCGACGAAGCGGGCGTAGTAGACGGCGGCGCTCTCGAGGTCGCCGGCTTCGTCGTACAACTGGCCAACCCGCTCGAGTGTGGGGCCGCGAAGCTCGTTGTCCCAGGCGGCCCGATCGTGGGCATACAGCTCGAGGTAGCCCGTGTACATCGCCAGCGCCGAATCACGGGCGCCCAGTTGATCGAAGATCTGGGCCTTGGGCACGTATCGGCATGGCATGCACCCGGGCAGGTCCACCTGGCGGACGAGGTTCAGCGCGGCCTCGTATCTGCCCTCCGAAACCAGGTGCGTGACTTCGATGTTGCGCATCCAGTCATCGACGGCCTCACCGCTTCGGTACTCCGCCGGGACCTCGGCCTCCATTTCGGCGATCAACGACTCGGCAGCCGCCCGATCCCCTGCCCGCGCGTACCAGAACGCCAACCAGCCATACGGCCGGTTCATGACTTCCATGCCTTCCAGCGGATACTCCTCGAGGATCGCCTCGACGTCGCGCAGAGCCCGGGCGGTGTCACCACGCACGTGAATGTCGATATCGAACACCTGCATGAGCGGCCAGGCCGGAAACGCGTCGCCTGCTTCGCTCGACTCCCGCACGGCTTCCCGCCAGTGATCTTCGGCCTCGGCCAGCTTGCCCTGGATCGCGGCCACCGTCCCCAGACCCATGGAACCGATAGACGTCCATGCCGGGTCGGTGTTCTCGTCACGCAGCCGCCGAGCATGCGCCTCGGCCTCGGCCCAGTCCTCCCGGTTCGTTTCGAGGCTGAACCGGGCGCCGAGGCTCCGTTCATTCCCCGGGGCCAGGCGATCGGCAATGTGCAGTGTCGCTTCGGCCTCGTCGAGCTCTCCCTGGTTGATCTGAGCGGTGGCCACGTTGACGATCGACTTCACGCTGCTGTCGACCGCCACGGATCGTGCGAACCAGTGCTCGGCTTCGGCCCACTCACTCAGGTCCGTGTACGCGGCGCCCAGGTTGTTGAGTGCCCACGCGTCCGCCGGATCCAGGTCCACCATTCGCTCGTAGACACGAATCGCCCTGTGTGGCTCACCCGTCACGGTCGTGTAGTACGAAGCTTCGGCCAGCAGGCTCTCCCGCTCCGTCAGACGATCACGAAACAGATATGCTTTCTCTATCGCCTCGACGGTCCTGGCCTGATCGCCGACGGTCTCGACGCCTATCTTCCGCCACGCCATGGCAAATGCGGTGTCGATCGCGACCGCTTCTTCGAGCAGCTCCACCCCTCGCTGTCGGTCCCGACCCGTTCTGAAGAGTTCGAGCGCCTGCGAATACTTCTCCAGAGCCTCGAGTGATCCGGTGGTGACCTCGGCCAGCGGTTCGTCAGCGCGCATGTCCGTGTACGAGTCACCGATGCGCTCGCGCATCTTCCCGGACAACCGGTCGATCGCCGGGATGACCCCGTTCGCGTCCGCCGCCGTCTCGCGAAGGGAGGCGAGGGTCTCCTCGCTTCGAGCATCCGCGAGGCGGGCCGTGAGGACGAAGCCGTCACCGATCGACGACACCTCCCCCTCGATCACCGCCGGATACCCTTCCCGCACCGCGAGCTCGTGGGCCACCTCGTGCGTGATGGCCTGGTCCTCCGGGAGCTCCATGCGCGCTAGCGCTTCGTCCAGCGTGGCGGGCTCTACCACCTTGATCAGTTCCGACTGCGACAGGTCCACCCGGAAGGCCTGGGTCACGGCCCGGGCGAGAGACGGATCGTCCGCGACGAAGTCGGCGACCACGATGGCGGCCTGCTCCTCCAGCATGCCCTTGGCCACCAGCGATCCCACCGGGCCAATGCCCCGGTTCCGCATGAACATGAAGCCCGTCGTAATCACGGCGAGGAGCACGAAGGCGAGCCCTCCACCCACGAGTGCGTTGCGCCAGGTGAGCAGCCGGCGAGGCGAAAGGTCGGACTGCGGGGCCGGCGCCAGTTTCGACACGGTGGCTTCCGCCGGGGCATCCGCGGACCCGTCGGTTGCATGCCTTCCCTGCACTACCGCCGTCGCCACGATGATCGGCAGTCCGATGAAGAGGAGCAGCATCGCGAAGGGAAATACCCAGTCAGGTAGGCCCAGGTTGTCTTTCACGACGTCGACGACCTGCAGCACCACCCAGGACGCGGCGGCGTAGACGGCCAGGATCTGCCACAGTGAACGGTTCTTCATCCGCGCTCTCTTATGATCTCTTCAAGGCGTGCCCGGGCGACTTCGACTCGCGGCTGGAGTTCAGCGTCCGCATCGGCCCACAGCTCTACGAACCGGGCATAGTACAGCGCCGCGTTCTCGAGGTCCCCCTGTTCGTCGTACAGCTGGCCCAGACGCTCGAACAGGATGGGACGGTTGGGAGCACTTAGCTGTGGTGTCTCCAAGTCCCGTCGATACCAGGCAACCGCCGAGTCCGCGCGGCCTGCCAGGTCATGTGCTTGCCCGATCTCGTCCAGGCCACAGGTGCCGCAGCCGGGCGCCAGGCGACGCAGCTCCTGGAAGTGGTCGATCGCCTCGTCGTACTGCCCCCTGTTCAGGGCGACCAACCCGTCCACACGCGCCTGGTCGTCCGACCAGCGATCCTCGGGCGCGTCGGGCACGGCTGCGCGGAAGGCATCCATCATCCCCTGGGCCCGATCCGCGTCGCCAAGGGCGGCGTAGCCGACCGCGAAGCCGAAGTAAGGTCGGTCGAGGGGCTCTTCAATGTCCTCCAGCGGGTGCTCGACCAGCATCCGCTCGATAAGCGCTTTGGCCGACGCCGTGTCATTGCGAACGTCCAGCGCCATCCAGAACTCCCCCTGCGCGTAGTCGCCGCCGGGAAGCCCCATCTGCCGCAGATAGCCACGAGCCTCCCGTTCGAGCGCCGCCGCCGCCGCCAAGCGACCTTGCAGTCCGGCACTCTCCGCGATGTGAAAACGCGAAACCGCCTGCGCCGGGAGATCCGAAGGAAGCGCCTCCTGCATGTCGATCGCCAGGGCATCCATGCCCTCGTAGTCCTCGAGGTTCATGGCAATGTCAATGGCCCCGATGTAGAAGCGTCGATCCTTCGGAAAGAGCCGACGGCCCGCCCCCACGGCTTCTTCCGCTTCTTCGAACCGGCCGAGCCGGATGAGCATGAACGCGACATTGCCCAGGGTGATCGAGCTCGAATCGACCGCCACCGACCTCTGGTACAACTCCAGCGCCCTCTCCGCGTCCCCGAGGTTTCCGTACACGATCCCGAGATTGTTCAGGGCCCAGTCGTCGTTCGGATCGAGGTCCAACATGCGTTCGTACGCGGTCATGGCCCGGGCTTCGTCAAACCGGACGTCCAGGTAGTACGTGGCCTCGGCCAGATAGCGCTCTCTGGGAGTGAGGCGGTCTTTCAACTCGTACGCGCGGGTCACGGCGTGTGTGGCCCGGGCTCGCTCGCGGCGCGCATTTCTGAGTTCGATCCCAAGTTTCCGCCACGCGCTCGCGAACTCGGGATCGATCTCCAGCGCCTCTTCGAGCAGCCGGATGGCGGCCTCGGCGTCGCCCCGATGATCCACGGCCTCGAGCGCCTCCGAGTAGAGCTCGAGGGCCTCGAGGGAGGAGGTCGTGACCGCGGCCAGCGGTGCGTCCGAGCGCAGAGAGGTGAACGACTCACCGATCTTCTCGCGGATCTTTCCTGACAACCGGTCGATGGCCGGGATGATCTCGCTCCCACCGCGAGCGGTCTCCCGGTGCGAAGCGAGCTCAATCCCATCCGCTGCCGACACCACCCGAGCCGTGAGGACGTAGCTGCCGCCTGCCTCGGTAATCTCGCCGGCGATCACCGCCTTCAGGCCTTCGCGAACCGCGACCTCTCGAGCCACCGACTCGGTCAGAGGCTGATTCGGGTCTACCTGCATCCGCTCGAGGGCCGGCTCCAGGCTGGAGCGCTCTGCCACCTTCACGATGCGCGTCTGGGAAAGATCCACCCTGAACGCCTCGGTGGCCGCTCGGGACAGCCCCTCGTCGTCGGCGACGAAGTCGGCCAGAATGATCGGGCTGCGCTCGTCCAGGAGGCCCTTGGCGACCAGCGACCCGACCGGTCCGATGCCCTTGTTCCGCATGAACATGAAAGCAGTGGTCACGGCGGCCAGGAGGACGAAAGCCAGTGCCCCACCCACGAGGGCGTTGCGCCACGTGAACAGGTTCCGAGGGGTCATCTCGGCATCGGCCACGGGCGCGGGCTGAGACTCGGTCGCGGGGGTGGCCTGCGCCGGAGCGACGTCAGCGGCTGCCCCCGGTCTTCCCTGAAGCATGGCTGTTGCGAGAATCACCGGGAGGCCGATCACGAGCAGCACGATCGCGAACGGGAACACCCAGTCGGGAAGCCCCATGTTCTGCTTCAGGAGGTCCACCACCTGGAGGGCCACCCACGACACACCCAGGTACACGGCCAGGACCTGCCAGACCGAGCGCTCCTTGAGTCCGTCCAGCAGGCTCATCGGTCCGCTCATCCGCGCTCCCTCGCGATCTCTTCCATGCGGGCCCGGGCCGCTCGTACTCGCGGCTGAAGCTCTGGATCCGCTTCCGCCCACAAACTGACGAACATGCCGTAGTAGCCTGCGGCCTGCTCCAGGTCACCCATCTCGTCATACAGCTGGCCGAGCCGCTCCAGGGTCCAACCCTTCCAGACCCCATCGACCCAGAGGCGGAAGTTGAACTCGGGAGCGATGTACTTCTCGTAGTAGACGACGGCCGAGTCCGCCTTGCCCCACAGATCGAAGGCGGTGCCCACGGCGTGGTCGGCACACGGCTGGCAGCCGTAGCCCCAATCGGCCTCCCGCAGGGCCGGAATCGCTTCGGCGTAGCGTCCTTCGGCCACATCGATCCAGGCGTCGGCAACCTTGAACCCGAGTCGTGATCGATCGGCCAGCGGGCCCAGCTCAGCTCTCTGTTCGGCCAACATCTCTTTCGCCGCATCCACCCGCCCCATGCGCGCGAGCAAGGACGCAATGCCCGACGTGGGTCGATCGAGCGCCGGGATATCTTCCAGCGGATGGGTCTCCAGGGCGCTCTCCAGCCTTTGGAGCGCGACTTCCGGACGACCCAGCGAATAATCCAGAGAGGCCCGCAGTACAGTCGAGTAGAGCGCATCGGGACTTCCCCGCTGCTCAGCCGCATCGAGAGAGGTCGCATGCGAAGCATCGCCGAGCGAGATCTTTCCGACCTCAGCGTCGAGCAGCCAATCGGTCTCGCGCGTCCAGCCCTCCCAGTAGAGATCGGCGCTCTCGCTCTGTCTAAGTTCGGCATTCAACCGGCGAGCCTCGTCCGGGTCACCAGTGAGTCGTGCGAACAGCACCTTCCATGACCGCCAGTCAGGCGAATTGGGTTCGAGGGCGGTGGCCGAGTCCAGCCACACGGCCGCTTCGTCCAGGTGGCCCAGGTTCGCGTGGACGACACCCACGTTGGCAGCCGTCAGCCCCCTGGGGTTCATTTCATGCGCCCGACTGTAGTATTCGAGCGCCTTCTCCCAGTTGCGCTGGAAGTAGTAGATAACGCCTATGTTGTTGACCGCCGACATCAGATCGGGATCCACCCTCAGAACATTCTCGTACGCCGCGATGGCACCGGCCCGATCCTCCTCGATGTCGAGGTGATACGAAGCCGTCACCAGCCATTTCTCACGCTCGGTGAGTCGGTCCCGGTACTCGTAGGCCTTGGAGTGGGCCCAGTACTGCCTGGACCATTCCTCGAACTTGTTCTGCAGGAAGATGCCGATGCCGCGGTAGGCCATGGCAAACGTGGAATCAATCTCGATCGCCTGCTCCAGTAGCTCGATGGCGGCGTCGGTGTTGCCCTCACGTCGCTGGACACCCGCTTCCGTGTATTTCCGCAGGGCTTCGAGTGAGCTGGTGCTTACCTGGGCCAGCGCCGGGCTCTCGCGCATGCTCGTGTAGGACTCGCCGATCTGCTCCCTGAGATCCCTCGAGATGCGATCGATGGCCTCGATGATCTTGCTCGAGTCCGCCGCGGTCACGCGTGCATTCCCCAGCAGATCTCCTTCGGGCGTGACCAGGTGCGCCGTGATCACGTACGATCCGCCTCCGAACAGGATCTCCCCGCCGACCACCGCCGCGAGTCCTTCCCGCTCAGCGATCTCGCGGGCAGTGACCTCATCCAGACGCGTCCCCCTCGGCAGTTGCATGCGCGTGAGAGCGCCCTCCACGATCCTCGGGCTCACGAGCCGGACTATATCGGATTGCGAGAGGTCCACCCTCAGCGCCTCGGCGGCCATGCGGCCCAGCATGTCATCTTCGGCCACGAAGTCTGCCACGAGGAGCTCAGAACGTTCGTCGATCAGCCCTTTTGCGACGAGAGACCCGACCGGACCGATTCCCCGGTTCCGCATGTACATGAACCCGGTCGTTACGACCGTAAGCAAGATGAAAGCGGCAACCCCACCGATGAGCGCCCGACGCCAGGTAAAGATGTGGTGGGCCTCCAGGTCATCGGCTTCGACAGCGGGTCCAGCGACCGGTGCTGGCACCGGGTCCTGTGAGTTCGCCGGCGAGTCTCCAGCCACCCGGAGACCCTGAGCCGCGAACTTCGCCTGGATCACGGCCGTCCCCAACATGATCGGTAGCCCGATCAGCAAGAGCACCACAGCAAGCGGGAACACCCAGTCCGGGAGCCCCATGTTGTCCTTCAAGACGTCCACGACCTCGAGCACGCCCCAAGAGGCGCCGAGATAGACGACGAGGACCTGCCACACCGAGCGGCCTCCAGACTGCTCCAGGAGCTCTCCGAATCCGCTCTTCTCGGCCATCAGCCGCGCTCCCTCACGATTACTTGCAGGCGGTTCCGGGCCGCCGCCACACGCGGCTGCAGCTCCGGGTCGGCGTCTTCCCACAGATCCACGAACTGTGCGTAGTGCAGGGCGGCGTTCTCCAGGTCTCCCTGCGCGTCGTACAGTTGGGCCAGGCTCTCGTGCGCCGGCGCGAGAAACAACGCGTCGAAGCCAAGGATGAAGTTGCTCGGCGTCTCGATATATTCCCGGTAGCGGGCGATGGCGGAGTCCACCTGTCCCGCCGCCTCGAACAGTCGCGCGTGCGCCTCAGCGCGGCACCTCGGGCATGCATCTCGCGGCTGCAGCCGAATCTCGGACAGGGCCCGTTCGGGGTCTCCGTCCGCCAGGGCGATCCACGCTGCCAGGTCGTGCTCGTAGCGGCGCTCGATCTCTACGTAGCGCAAGCTCATCTCCGAGTCCCGTCTCGCGATCAGCTCCCGGGCCAGATCCGGATTCCCGGCCCTGGCAGCCAGTCCTGCCAGACCGATCCACGGACGATTCAACACGGGCCGCTGCTCGAACTCTTCCAGGGACTCGCCGTCCAGCACCTGGCCGAGTGCGGACAGCGCTGCCACCGTGTCTCCGACGACGAAGAGCAACCAGTCCGCCCGCCTCCGGTCGCTGACCCCGTCGGACCGCGCCTCGGCGGCCCGCAACCGACCGTGCAGGAGCTCGAGGTTGCGAAGCTGACGCGTCGCCCAGCTGACGGTGCCGCTCTGAGACGCATACTCTTCTGCCAGCGCCTCGAACTTGGCCCGCGCCGCTTCCTCGTCGCCGCGCTGGTACTCGAACAGAGCGCGCCAACCCTCGAAGAGCGGGTTCCGTGGCATTTCATCCAGCACCGCGTATGCCGAATCCGCAATCCCCAACTCTCCCAGGTTTGCCCACGCGGCACCCACGTTCGCCGCGTAGATGCTCTCGGAAGGATCCGCTTCCCTGGCCCGGCGGTAGTACTCGCCGGCCCGCTCGAAGTCACCGTCCTGCCAGTAGTTGAACCCTATGTTGTTGAGGGCCTGAGCATCCCCCGGATCGAGCCGCAGCATGTTCTCATACGCCTGGATCGCTGCGGCGCGGTCGTCCAGGACCTCCTGGCTGTACGTGGCCTCGACCAGGTAGCGCTCGCGCTCGGTCAGACGTTCACGGTGCCGGTGGGCACTCTCGAGAGCCTGGATCTGCCGGTCCCAGTCGTCCCTCACGTTGGCCAGAACCGTGGCCAGATCCCGGTAGGCGAGAGCGAACGCCGTGTCGATGGCGACGGCTTCCTCGAGCAGGCCGATGGCCGCACTCAGATTTCCCTCCTTATGCCGCGCATCCTGGGCCTGCGTGTACTTCTTCAGCGCGGCCAGCGAGCCCGTCGTCACGTGGGCGAGCGACGGGGTCTCGCGCAATGACGAGTACGACTCGCCAATCTGCTCACGCAGCTTCGACGAGGCTTCATCAATCGCATCGAGCAGGGCGTTCTGGTCCCGCGCCGACGCGCGCGCCGAGGCGAGCACCGCTCCATCGGCGGAGGACACGAGGCGGGCGGTGAGCACGTATCCGTCTCCCAGCGGTGCGACCTCGCCACCCACGACCGCCGGGAATCCATCGCGCAGCGCAAGCTCCCGCGCCGTATCCTCGGTGAGTTTCGTGTCCGACTCCAGGCCCATGCGCGAAAGGGCGTCGGCTATCGAATCGGGCTCGACCAGGTGCAGAATCGTTGACTGCGTGAGGTCAGCCCGGAACGACTCCGTCACGGTGCGTCCCAGTACCGGGTCCTCGGAGTCGAACTCCGCCAGTACGATCCGGGAGCGCTCCTCCAGCACACCCTTGGCCACCAGCGAACCGACCGGCCCGATACCTTGATTTCGCATGAACATGAAGCCGGTCGTCACGCCGGCCAGCAGCACGAGAGCCGCAGCACCCCCCAAAAGGGCGTTGCGCCACGTGAAGAACCGACGCGGTGAACGGTCGGCTGGAAGGGGCGCCGAAGGTGACGATTCGGTGAGTTCAGCCGCTGGACGGGCGGGCCGACCCTGCAGCATGGCCGTGGTCAGCATGATTGGTAGCCCGATCACCAGCAGGATCAAGGCGAAGGGGAACACCCAGTCGGGTAGGCCCATGTTCTGCTTCACCACGTCCACCACCTGGAGGACCACCCAGGACGCGCCGAGGTACACGGCCAGGACCCGCAGGGCCGTGTTGTTCTTCAGGCGGTCGCTGAAGCCGCTCACCCGCGCTCCCTCACGATGTCCTGCAGGCGGGCGCGGGCGGTCTCGACCCGCGGCTGGACGTCGGGATCGGCTTCCGACCACAGGTCCACGAACTGTGCGTAGTAGACGGCGGCATTCTCCAGATCGCCCTGCCCGATGCCGCGGTTCCGCATGAACATGAAACCAGTCGTAACGGCCGTGAGAAGGACAAAAGCGGCTGCCCCACCGAATAGGGCGTTACGCCAGGTGAACAAGTGACGGGAGGGTCGCTCGCTCCCGGTCTGCGACGT
>JBDHBK010000027.1:0-12088 GCA_039592635.1 Gemmatimonadota bacterium | reverse complement strand
GCCGGCGGCTGGACCGAGAAGCACCGCGAGCGCGGTGCGATTCCGATGAGCACCGTCCCCCCGACGGTCCCGTCGAGTCCTCGCATCACGAGTATCGGATTGCGGGCCGGCCTGGCCCGACCGGCGACCGGCTACGCCTTTCTCGCGATCCAGCGTCATTCGCGGCGCCTCGCCGTGTACGCGGTGCGGGCCGGAGTCGATCGTCCCATGCCCCGCAGCCGCCCTTACCCCAGGGCCACGGCATTTCTCGACCGGGTATTCCTGGCCTACCTTGAGCGCCAGCCACAGGATGCGCCGGAGATGTTCCGCGGCATGTTCCAGGGCGTCGCACCCGAACGCATGGCGCGCTTCCTGTTCGACGGAGGAACCCGGGCGGACCGGATCGCCGTCATGCGCTCCCTGCCTGCCACGCCCCTGATCGGACAGGCACTGCGCAGCCTGGGACCTGCCTGGCGAGACACGACTCGGAGAGGCTGATGTCGAAATTGAAGACGGTTGGACATCCGTTATCACCGCTTCCCACGGAACTTCCCCCCGAGCTTCGCGGCCCGGATTGGGTGCAGGCCAACCCGCACCGCATCGAGCGAGAGCTGCGGGCAGCGCTGGCCATGCCATCCGGGGGCTGGTACGTGCTGGATGCCAGCCGATCCATCGGCCAGAAGCCCCGCCGTTTCTGGGTCCAGGGGCGCGAACTGGTGGCGTGGCGAGCCGGCGCAGAACTCCGGGTCGCCCCCAACGCCTGCCCACACATGGGCGCATCCCTCGCCGAGGGCCCCGTGCGTGACGGCCGCCTCGTATGCCCCTGGCACGGGCTGGAACTCGGGAGCGAGAAACACGGCGCCTGGTGCCCGCTGGAGGCACACGACGATGGTGTACTCTGCTGGGTCCAGATTCGAGACACGGCTGGTGGTAGACTGGAAGCCGATCCGCCGACGCCACGCCCTTTTGGGTCGCCTCGACCTTCTCGGTTCATCGACTCCGTGATGAGGATGGAGGCGGAGTGTGACCCTCGGGACGTGCTTGCCAATCGACTCGACCCGTGGCACGGCGTCTACTATCACCCGCATACGTTCAGGCGCCTCAAGGTGATCGGGGTCGAAGGTGGCCGTCTGCTGGTGCGCGTGGTGTACGGGATGACGGACCGGCTCGGGATCGAAGTGGACGCCACTTTCCACTGTCCCGATCCCCGCACGATCACGATGACGATCGTCGGAGGCGAGGGCACGGGATCGGTGGTCGAGACCCACGCCACACCCCTTCGTCCCGGCCGGTCCGCGATCATCGAGGCCACGCTGGCGACATCGGACCGCCCCGGGTTTCAAAGAGCGATCCGGGCAGCCGGCCTCATCCGGCCGTTCATTCTCAAGTCGCAACGAAAGCTGTGGGTGGAAGACGCCGCCTACGCTGAGCGGCGCTACGCGCTGCGCACGGGCCGGGTGCCGGCTGCCGGACGGGCGCTCGCTCGGCCGGAGGGCGAACAGGCCTCCTTGCAGTCAGCGTCGCCGGGCGAGGGGTCCGACGAGGGGCACTGACCAGATCGGTTCCGGCTGCACGTCCCAGGCAGTCAGAAGGTGGTTGGCAGCCATGAAGCCGGACGCCGTCGCGCGTTCCATTAGCGCCGTGGGAAAAGGCAGTCGCACGTAGTCTCCTGCCAGCGCCACTCCTTCCGCCGGAGTCTCGACACCCGGTCGTCCCGCGTTCCCTCCCGGGGGAAAGGCGGGGCAGTCGCGGTCCACCCGAAACACTTCGTGCACGACACCGGCATCCCGGGTTTCCGGATACAGGTCGTGCAAACCCTCGAGCATGCTCCGGCGGAGTTCCGCCTCGCCGACGTCCTCGGGCACCGCGTAGGCGTGGAGTTCCACCACCGAGCCTTCGGTCGAGCGGGCCCAACGACGGCTTTCCTCTTCGAACGTCTCGTATATGGAGATGTTGTCGAGGAGGGGGTACCCGGCGGTGCCGACGAACGGGTGCCGGTTCCGATCCGCGGGCCGGTCGAGCCACATGCGCCACACGGCGAACGGAAGGGTCAAGCTCAGGTCTGCCACGCTCCGCCTCCACTCGGAGTCGGCGAGGCCCGGTGAATTGCCGGCGATCGCCTGCAGGCCCGGCACGGCCACGGCCAGCACGACCATTTCCGCAACCATCGATTCGGCCGGCTCTCCGCCCGTGCCTCGACAGACGACACGCCACCGGCCCCCGTCCTCCGGGCTGATCGACTCTGCTGCCACGCCGAGCCTGAACGTCACGCCCAACTTCTCCAGGTAGGCCCGGAACGGAGTCCACAGGGAGGCTTCGAATTCGTCGTCCAGCACGTCGAACACCAGGCCCTCGGGATTCGCCATGAAATAGAAATGGAACATCATCAACAGGTCGGCGGCGGACATTTCTTCTTCGGGATTGAAGAAGGAGTGCGAGAACACGTCGAACATCATGCGCCGTGCCGCGGGCGGGAAGCGGAGCGAATCGAGGTACTCCCGGGCCGTGGTCCCGTCGTGCCGTTCGTAGGTACGCTCAGGGTCGAACCGGAGCATGTCCAGCGCCGCGAGTCCGTTGACCTTCAGCAGGTCTCGGTATCTGAATGTGTCGGCCCGCCGGACGAGCGAGACGATGTTCCACGGAGGCCGGGTCGGAAGGTCTTCGAACGATTGAACCGCGCCGCCGGGAGCCAAAACCGGGTAGTCGTGCAGGCGAACGAGCCGCCTCAGGTCCGGATCTACCCGCCGGAGCAGCTCCCGCAGGTTGTAGTACTGGCGGAAGAAAGCATGGAATCCGCGTTCCATCCGAAGCTCCGAGCCGTCCGGGAGCGTCTCGATCCACGTGCGAAGCCTGCCGCCCAGCGCTTCCTCGCGTTCCACGAGAGTGACCTCGACTCCCCGCTCGGCCAGAACGCACGCCGCCGCGACGCCCGCCAGGCCGCCTCCCACCACCACGGCCCCGGTTCCATCCGGTGCACGATCCCGGTTGCCCGGTTGCTGTGGAACCGGCTGCCGGCCGTCTCGCGCGCGCGTCACGGGTTCACCCCCGGACGCCGGGCCAGGAAGGAATGCACGATTCCACGTTGCCAACCGTCCATCGGCTCGGTCCTCACATCGATGAATCCGGCCCGTACCAGACGCTCCTCGAACGCCGTGACTCCGTCGAAGTCGAGCACGCTGCGCCTCAGGTAGCGGTAGAGCCGGGTCGTACCCGACGTCAGCAATCCCCCTGGAATGATGACGCCGAGGGACACGGCGTTCCAGGTTGCACGCGCGATCGCGTCGGCGGCGACCGAGTATTCGTGGAAGCAGATCGTGCCCCCGGGGCGCAGAAGATCGATCAGGTTGGCCAGGCACCGGTCGGGCTCGGACATGTTTCGTATCCCGTAGGCCATCAGGATTGCGTCGAACGGGCCTTCGATCCCGAACGCCGCGGGATCCATGGCGTCGGCCCTGAGCAACTGGACCCGGTCTTCGGGCAGCCGGCGACGAGCTTCGGCCAGCATGCCTGGTGAGCCGTCCGCGGCAACCAGCTGCGCGCTCGGATGCTCGGCCAGGATCGCCCGCGTCGACGCTCCCGTTCCGCAGCACAGGTCGAGAATCCTCGAGTCGGCAGTGACGCCCAGCCGGGAAGCGCTGAGCCTGAGATGGCGTCGATATCCCGGGTTCAGCCCCGTGAGGAACTCGTAGCTGCGAGCCACGCGGTCGAATTCAGCAGGAACGTTCGGTTTGGCGAGCGACATCAGTGCTCCAACCCTACCACCCGGTACCGACCAGCGCCCGCGTCCCACCGAAGGTACACCGTGGCCGGGCGCCCCTCGAGGCGTTCACTCCCTGAGCCCGTGATCTCCAGCGTGGCCAGGCTTCCGTCCGCGGCCCCGGGCCTACTTGTCGGTGCGCTCGCGTCGGGCGGCGGCCGCACCGCCAGGACCTGGCGAACCCCCGTGCCCGCTCTCGAAGCGCCCTCCCACTGACGCTTCAGCGCTCCGTGTCGCAACTGCCAGTCGTAGGAGATCCCATCCGCGCTCCAGGCTCCATCACGAATGCCGAAGTCGTCGAACGCGACCCGGAACCCGAACCCATCGTCTTCTCCCATGAGAACCTCGGGATCCTCGACGGGCGTTACACGGGCATACCAGTATTCGACGATCCGGTCGCGCCGGTAGTTCAGCATGGCGGCCAGCGTGTCCGATGCGAACTCGTTCGGAAGCTGACCGGCCCGGACCGCGGCCCGGACCTGCTCGTCCGTGAACGAGCCGACGAGCTTGGCGCCCCAGTAGCCGTCACGCACCGTCATGTTCACGAAGGCCTCGTTCGGCCAATTCGCTTTCCAGCCACCCGGATCAAAGGTCTCCACCTGCATCCAGCCGATGGAAGGATCGATCACGCCATACGGCTCCCGCTCCCATCCCTGGCGATAGAACCCGAGCGTGAACATGCGCGCGATGCTCGCCCAGAAATCGAGATTGTACTCAGCGCCCTCGCGCGGGTTGTGCGGGCGAATGGTCCCGCTCCCGAGGCTGGCCGCGAAATCGATCAGGTAGTGGCGCACGAAACCGGGCTCCACGAAGGCGTCCATGGTGTTCGCGAATCGCATATCAACGTGATTAACCCAGGACGACACCACGTACAGCCCTCGCAGATCGCGCCGGTGCTCGTGGGCGTACCAATCGTTCGGATCGTCTTCCCGCGTCCCGGAGAAATGGAACGGGCCGAGCGGCGGACCGGGCACGTACTGGCTGGCCACCGCCAGGAAGCGACCGTCCGGAAGCGTGTCCACGCGGGCCAGGATCTCGTCCACCAGTTCGATCCCCAGCGGGTGCTCCGCAAACTCGTCGTCCTCGTAGGTCGCACCCTCCTTCACGCCGGTGATGTGCTCGCGGCGGAAGCGGAAGATGTAGTCCTCGGGAACGTGGAACCCCGCCGCGTACAGCAGCCGGTTGGTGATCACCCCGGCCGAGCTGCTCAGGTACTGAAAACCCTGCGGATCGAACTTCACGACGTAGCGGGCGCCCCGCGAATCCTCGATGTGGAAACCGGGCGAGATGCCCTGGAGCTTCGCCTGGGTGAGCACGATGGGCCCGGTCGTGTCCGGGCCGGTACCGGTGGTCGGGCCGCGGAATGTCTCGTCCGGGGTGAGGCGCCGCTGACCGTTTCGGTGTTCGAACCACGACGAGTTCACCACGTCGTCGTAGCGTGTGACGTTCAGGGCCTCGTGATTCTCGCCCGCCAGCCGCCGAACGCTGATCCCCTTGGCCACTTGTCCACTGATCGCATCCCGAAGCAGGAGCTGCGCTTCCAGCGGCTCCCGGTATGCTGGCTCCTCGATCGGAAGCGTGTCAGCGTAGGCGATTGGCTCCGGGCGTACGGGGACCGGGGCCTGCTTCGCGCAGCCCACCACCAGGGCGAGGGTCCACGCCGCCAGAAGCGGCCCGCAGCGACGCGTCAGAATGGCCATGCGCCCCTGATTCCGGCCGTCATTCCTTCAGCGCTGAATCCCAGGTAGGCCAGCCCCATCAGCGCCGTGGGGCGACTGAGGCGGATTCCCAGGCCGTAGGAGGGGTGCCAGTCACGACCCTCGATCTGTCCGATCGTCTCGCCCACGGCTCCGTAGTGGAAGAACACGAAGGTCTCGGCCCGCATGCGGCTGTGCAGCTCGCGCCAGATCTCGAATCGATACTCCGACATGAACGACAACATGTCGTAGTCCACGAACCGGCTCGATGGAAAACCGAGGGCGCTGCGGCTTCCGCCGAGCGTGGACAGGTGGTAGAAGGGCACTCCTTCCCCACCGTCGTCCCGGGAGATGTCGGTGACCGCGCGAAAGGCGAACATCTGTTGCCCGTTGATCGGGAGATACGTCTGGAGAAACCCTGTGAGCAGCCGGAAGTTGGAATCCGTATCGGTCATGCCGAAGAAGGAGCGTGCGGCCAGACCGGCGGTGACCCCGTTCTGCTGGAAGTCCTGCCACCGCGTGAGGTTCAGCGTGCCGCTCAGCTCCAGTCGCACGTACTCCGTGATCTCGCTCGCTCCGTACAGGGAATCGGTCGGGAAGTCGTTGAAGATCGATTGGGAAGTCCCGACCGGATCACCGATCTGATTGTGTTCGTAGGCCAGTCCTCCCGCGAGCATGAAGGAGGGGGCCACCTTCAGACCCGTGCGCGCCGCCACGTCCCACCAGTCGCGCCGATAGAACGCCCGGTCGTCGGCATCGGTCTGCGATCCAATGCCGTAGAAAGGTGTCTGCGCATCCCGCTGCCACTTGGCTTCGGTGGCCAGCCATGTCGTCCGGCCGTTCAGGAGGAGTCCCGTCCGGTAACGCTGGGAAAGGCGCCGGGAAACGGCAGCATGAACGTAGAACGGGTAGTAGCGGTCGAACTGCAGTTCCAGGGCCGCGGCACTCCGCGGGCCGATGGTGGAGCGGATCGTCGGCCTGGCGCCCCACTCCGACATGGCCCGGTAGGCTCGCATGAGTCCGCTCGGGGGTCGCGGAGCCGTGATCTGGCCCACCAGCCATGCGGGCAGACGAACGAGTACCAGGTCCAGGGGCCAGCCGATGACCTTGAGCGGGAACTCGACCACATCCACCCAGTCGGCCGAATACTGGGCTGGCGGACGGTGCAGGGTGTCCCGTATCGCCTGCGCCTCGGCCGGCGTGACCGGCCCGCGCGGGACCGTGTCGGTTGGCGCCGCGGAATCGGCTGGCGCGGGGGACGGCTCCTGGCCCCGGGCAGAGCTCGGCGGGACGCCAATCGACCACCAGACAGCGAGAAGCGCTCCGGTCAGAAGGGTCCACCCTATTCGCCGCGAAGGCCTCATCGCGAACAGCGCCCGGGCAATCCCGCGCTCGTGCCGTCGTACCGGCGTACACTGAATTCGTCCACTACCTGTCCGCCGCGATCCACCACGCGACCCTGGATGCGATCGGGTCCGACGATCAGCTCGACGTACTGGTAGACCCGTTGTGCCGTCGCGAGCAGCGTCGTGTTCGTGATGTCACGCGCGTAGCGGGAGGCCCCACCTCCGCCGGACAGCACATGCACGGGTCCGCATCCATCCGGTACGCGGCGATTCTCGCGAACCGGCCACGATCGTTCGTAGTGGTGGTCGTGGCCCGCCGTGACCAGGTCCACTCCATAACGTTCGTACAGGGGCAGGAGAACGGCCCGAAGATCCCGATCCAACTCGTGTCCGCTGATTCCGATGGCGTGGCTGTACAGGGGATGGTGTTGAAACGTGATGATCCAGTCCACCGTGCTGTCGGCCGACGCTTCCCTGAGGACTCCCTCCAGCCACTCCAGCTGTCTCCCCGTCCCATTGCGCAGATCCTCGACGTCGTCCGTCTTGCTGGACGTGTCGATGGAAAGGAACTGGATCCGGCCCCAGCGGAACGAGAAGTATCGCGCCCCCGTGAACGGCTCGGGCCACAGGAAGGCGCCATCGTACGAGCGACCGCCATCCGCCCTTACGTCGTGGTTGCCAACCGACGGGTAGAAGGGCGTGGAGGCGAAGGTCGGCGCGTACACCCGGAAGTGGCGTTCGGTGAACTCCTCCTCGGACCCGTCATTGTAGGCGATGTCTCCGACGTGGATGGACAGGTCCCAGTCATCGCGTCTCATCTGGCGGGCCAGGTCAATCTGCTGCGGACCGCCCCAGCCCGAATCGCCAAACAGGAGCACGCGCACATCTTCACCCGCGGTTCCCTCTGGAGGCGCGGTACGAAACTGGCTCGGGCCGGCCCGGGTCCCGCCGGCGGAGACCACGTATTCCACGGTGCTCGCGGCCGGCAGCGACGTGAAGTCCGCCCTGCGAGTTCCGTATCGGTGCTCGACGACGGCGGTTCGGGTCCAGGAAGAGTCGTTCGCAGGAATACGGTACCACGCGGTATCCGCAGATCCGGGCTGGCTCATCCAGAGAACCGAGGCGCCACTGTCCGTGACCTGCTGAACGTACGGCAAGCGCACGAACGGCGGTGGCGTCGATGGGAGGCCGACCGGATCGACCGGTCCGGGGTAGCAGGCAGCGAGACCGAGAACGACAGCGCCGGGAATGCCACGCAGCAGGCGTCTGGCGATCGCTACGTGGCCGACTTCACTGCCTCGTTGGCGGAACTGGTTCATGCCGGTGACTCGTTCCATGCCAGAAGGGCACATATCGGACCGCTTCGGGCACACAAAGCGGGCGCGGTTCCTGCACAACAACCGGCGGACACGATAGAATACGACGAGGGCTGATCGTCCGCCGCCCCCGGAGGCGGAGGAGATCGAGTTCGACCACACCACACGGGAACGAGATCGCAGATTATGCACGATCAGAAGAATACAGCTTCCTTTTCTCTGTTCCAAGCAGAATCAGAGGACTTGCCCACGGGAATGGAGGAAGTGCACATCGCGTGGGACGAGGACGAGGCACTCGAAGACGACTCGGAAGAGATGCTCGAGGAACGAGCCCGACTTCCCGTGCTGCCATTGCGCGGCACGGTCGTGTTTCCGTCTGTCGCTGCTCCCATCGCTGCCGGCCGAGAGAAGACGCTGGCGGCGATCGAGCACGCCCTTCAGGGCTCCAAGCGGCTGATCGCCATATCTCAGCTGGACGCCGAGACGGAGGAGCCTACACCGGAAGGGTTGTACCGGATCGGCACCATCTGCCGCGTTGCGCAGATGCAGCGGGTCCCCGGAGGCATCCAGCTCGTGGTGCAGGGAACGGGGCGCGGCGCGGTGCTCGAGTTCACCGAGCGGGGCGAGTTTCTGGAGGCGGTCGTGCGACGCATGCAGGACATGCCCCCACTGGATGACGAGGACTCCGCGTACACAGCCCTGCACAAGGAAGTGCGGGAGCGCGCGGCACAGTTGAGTCGGCTTCGTGGCGTGCCCAAGGAGATCGTGGACCATCTGTTGGGCGGTGTCACCAACGGCGGCGAGCTCGCCGACCTGGTGGCGTTCTACACCGAACTCGAGGTACCCGAGAAACAGGATCTCCTGGAGACCCTTTCCGTTGAAGATCGCCTGCGGAAACTGCTCCTCCATCTGCAGCGCCAGATCGGGGTGCTCGAGGCGCAGGCCCAGATCCGAAGTAAGGTCCAGGAAGAGCTTGGCGAGCGTCAGCGCGAGGTGTTTCTGCGTGAGCAGATGAAGGCGATCAGGAGTGAACTCGGAGACGACGCGGACCAGGAAGAGATCCAGGAGCTCCGCGAGAGACTCGAGGCACTCGAACTTCCCGAGGAAGCCCGCACCGAGGTGGATCGGGAACTGCGTCGGCTGGAGCGAATCCCACGCGAGGCTGCGGAGTCGCAGGTCATCCGCACGTTCCTCGAGACCGTAGCCGATCTCCCGTGGAGTGAGCGCACCGAAGACCGCCTGGACCTGAAGCGGGCCGAGGAGATCCTGGAGCGGGATCACTATGGCCTGTCTGACGTGAAAGATCGAGTCCTCGATTTCCTGGCCGTCCGCAGCCTGCAGGAGCGGCGAAATCACGCTCGCGGTGACGAGACCGACGGCGAGAACGCCTCGGAGGCGGACGCCGAGACGGAGGCCGGGTCAGTCGTCGAGTCCGACGCCAAGAGTCTCGGGCAGGCAGACGACCGCACCGGACAGACGGTCCTGTTCGTGGGGCCTCCGGGCACGGGCAAGACGTCGATCGCCAAGTCGATCGCCGACGCGATGGGCCGCAAGTACGTGCGCGTATCCCTCGGCGGGGCGCGCGATGAGGCGGATATCAGGGGCCACCGACGTACGTACGTCGGAGCCTTGCCCGGGCGCATCATCGAAGGACTGAAGAGGGCGGGCAGCAAGAACCCCGTGTTCCTGCTGGACGAGGTGGACAAGCTCGGCGTCTCGTTTCAGGGTGATCCGTCGGCCGCGCTCATGGAGGTACTCGATCCGGCGCAGAACGACGCCTTCGTGGATCACTACATGAGCATCCCCTTCGATCTTTCGGACGTGATGTTCATCGCCACGGCGAACTTCCCGCACCAGATCCCGGGACCTCTCAAGGACCGCATGGAGGCGATCGAGTTCGTCGGATATACCGCACAGGAGAAGCTGGAGATCGCGCGACGTTACCTGCTTCCCCGGCAGTTGGACCAGAACGGCCTCGTCGAGGGTCAGCTCGAGCTCACGCCCGAGGCACTCCAGGACGTGGTGTCGAGTTACACGCGGGAGGCCGGTGTCCGGAACCTCGAGCGCGAGCTGGGCTCGATCGCACGCAAGAGCGCCCGGAAGATTGCCGGAGGCGAGGCGGAGTCGGTCAGGGTGGACGTCGAGGACCTGCGAGACCTGCTCGGTCAGCCCAAGGTGCACCCCGAGAAGAAACTCGAGGTCGATACGGTCGGCGTGGCTACCGGGATGTACTACACGCCGGTAGGCGGAGACATCATGCGGATCGAGTGTTCGGTGATGGAGGGCAAGGACGGCCTCGTGCTCACCGGACAACTCGGTGACGTGATGAAGGAGAGCGCCCAGGCGGCACTCACTTACGCACGCAGCCACGCGGACGAGCTGGGAATCGGCCAGCAGATGCTGAAGGATCAGCAGATCCACATCCATGTTCCGGCCGGCGCGGTTCCGAAAGAAGGACCTTCGGCAGGCGTCGCCATGGCGATGGCGATGATCAGCGCGCTCAGCGGCACGCCGGTGGCGGCAGACCTGGCGATGACGGGAGAGCTGACGTTGACCGGGCGTGTGCTGGCCATCGGCGGCGTGAAGGAGAAGGTGCTGGGGGCGCTTCGGGCCGGCATCAAGAGGATCGTTCTGCCGAAGGACAACGAGGGCGACGCATCCGAACTGCCCGATGTTGTGCGGGAGTCACTGGAATTCGTCTATGCCGAAACGCTGGATGACGTTCTGGCGGTGGGCCTGCGGCCTGCTTCCGACTGAGTCGCCTCGTGCCCCGGTCCGACCTTGGGATTATGAGGCGTAGCCTATAGATAGCGATTTTCGCAATAGAGGCGGACTTCTGCGCAAAAGTTCCCTTTGGCGGGTACTTCCATCACCAGTCCAAGTCCATCACCCAGATGTCGCTCGCGTACTCGGCAAGCGTGAAGTAGAGCCGTTCCAAGTCTACCGTGAGGTTGCCCAATAGCATCACCGCCGGATCGTCGACGACCACAACCTTTGTGGGACTCCCCCCTTCCAGCGCGATCCACCAGATCCCCTGGGAGCCGTCCTCCTGGACACCGTGGAAGTAGATCCGGGAGCCGTCAGGCGAGAACACCGGACTCCGAGGGCGGGCAACAGTTGAGGAGGTCACGAGCCGTGCGAGCACCTCTCCGCCTCTCGAAACCCTCACGAGGTCAGCTACGGCATGGCAAATGAGGCTCTCACCGTCGGGGGCCCAGTCGGGATACCCGCATGGGGTATCGTGCAACTGCGCCGGCTCGCTCCATCGGCCGCCGAGGCTGTCCCGGGAGACGGTCCAGAGCGTGAATCGGTCCAGGCCCTCGGGTCCCTGAGACGTGAAAGCTATAACGAGGCCATCCGGGGACCAGTCCGGGTACCCATCAATCCCGGGGAACTCCGTGAGCTGCTTTTGCTTTGGTGCACCGCCGGCCGCGGGCACGACGAAGACGTCGGAGTGAGCCGCTCCATGCGGCTGGCCATAGAAGGCGAACTCGGTGCCATCCGGAGACCATATCGGACTGTACATGGTGCCCGCGATGTCGACGATCAGCTGGGGAGTACCGCCCTCGAGTGGCATCCTGTAGAGGTCGAACCCCCCGCGGATGTCGCTGTCGTAGGCGATCCACTGGCGATCCGGAGACAGGCTGTGCGTCTCGATGACCTGATTCCCCATGGTAATTGGGGTCGCTGCGCGAACCGAGACCTGGCCCGACCCTGGGACGGGAATCGACCAGATGTTCTGTCGCGTTGTGAACTTCGAGAAGGCGAGCTTCCGACCATCCGCGGAAACGGAGATCGTGTGCGGATCCGAAGCGCCAGACACGCTGCCCGGGGGACCGCGAGGCCCATCGGGACCGACCTCGACCGCGTAGACACGCCTGGGCCCGTCGCGATCGGATACGAACAGCAGGTGCCCGCTGTCGCCAAGCCATTGGGGGCTCATGTTCAGGTGATCGTGATCCGTCACCCGTACGGGCTCGCCACCCTCCGCGT
>JBDHBK010000026.1:0-11774 GCA_039592635.1 Gemmatimonadota bacterium | reverse complement strand
TGCTGCTGGTGGCGAAGACCGCGTACGCCCAGGAGCAGTACGCTGAGTTGCTGATGTCGGACATCAAGACCCAGAAGGTGGCGGTCATCACGGAGGCCATGGCCCTCGAAGAAGGCCAGTCGGATCCGTTCTGGCAGATCTACCGTGACTACGACTATGAGCTCTCCGCGATCGTCGACCGGCGCATCACCATCATCAAGGACTACGCTGCCAGCTTCAGCTCGATGACCGATGACAAGGCCGCTGACCTCGCGAAGACCAGCTTCAAGATCGAGAGCGACCGAAGCAAGCTGCGCGAGAAGTACTACAAGAAGTTCGCGAAGGAGATTTCCCCGCTGGTCGGCGCTCGCTGGCTCATGATCGAGCGCACGATCAACAATCTCATGGACCTTCAGATCGCTGCTGAAATGCCGCTGATCCAGGAGGGCTGGGAAGCTCCGCCGCCGGAGGACAACTAGTTCCTGGCCCGGTGTCAGAAGGCTGCAGGATTCAGGGGCCGTCCATTCGGGCGGCCCCTTCTGCCTCACCCTCTGAGCATGCTGCGCAATACGAAGCCCACGTTGGCGGGCCGTTCGGCCAGCCTTCGCATGTACCAGGGGAACCAGTAGGCGCCGTAGCTGATCAGGACCCGCATGCGGTATCCCGAGTCCGCCAGGCGTGTCTGCAGGTCCCTCTCGATCCCATACAGCATCTGGAACTCGTAGCACTCCCGCGGGCAGCTCATATCGGCGGCTCGGCGGTTGATCTCGGCGATCATGGCCGCGTCGTGCGTACCGAACGCCACGCGAGCCTTCCCGTCGCGGGCTGCCTCGAGCATCGCCTCTGACAGGCGAAGATAGCTGTCGTCCACGTCGGCCTTTTTCGGGTACGCCAGGTCCGTCGGCTCCTTGTAGGCGCCCTTCACCAGCCGGATCATCGGGGCCAGCTCGATCAGCTCTTCCAGGTCGGCGTCCGTGCGGTACAGGTAGGACTGGAGGCAGATCCCGACGTTCTCGTGTTCCGAGCGCAGCACCCGGTACAGATCCAGCGTCGAGTCGCAGTACCGGGTGGATTCCATGTCCACCGCCACGAGGCGACCGTGCCTGGCTGCCGTGGTGGCCAGAGCACCGAGATTGCGCTCCGCTACTTCAAAGCCGAGGTCCAGGCCGACATGGGTCGGCTTGACCGAGATGTCCATGTCGAGGTCAGACTCGGCACCGCGATCGAGGAGGGCCGAGAACTCCCCGGTCACGGTCGCGGCGGCACCGGCGTCGTCCACGTTCTCGCCGAGCAGGGTGAGGATCGCCGTAATGCCCTTCTCGCCGAGGGAGCGCGCGGCCTCCAGGGCGTCGTCCATGGACTCACCGGGCATGAATCGAGTCGTGGCTCGCCGAACGAACGGGCGCCGCGACATTTGATCCGCCAGCCAGCGACTTTCGGAACCTCTGAGCAACAGTGCCCGGGCGAGTCCCATGCTCACAGTCTCCGATGAACGGGGTGAGGGTGCCGTCTCACGGACGGCGATCGGAATCCAATGTGTCCGGGACCCTCGAGTCGGGCAACGCGCAATCGGCGAGGTGTGCGGCTTCCAATGGCCTTCCGTATGTTCGGGCGGCGAACCGAGGCTGGCCGCGCCGCTCGGTCATTCATGAACGGAGACCCGATGGCTTCGCATACCCCGGCAAAGATGGGCATGTGGATGGCCGCCGCCCTGGTGGTCGGAAACATGATCGGGTCGGGCGTTTTTCTCCTCCCTGCGTCCCTGGGTTCGTTCGGCGGGATCAGCCTGCTGGGCTGGGGGTTCACGTGCGCTGGAGCCATGTTGCTGGCCCTGGTGTTTGCGCGCCTCAGCCGCCTCGTGCCCCGCGCCGGAGGCCCGTACGCCTTTTCCCGAGCCGGGTTCGGTGACTTTGCCGGATTCCTGGTGGGTTGGGGGTACTGGATCTCGATCTGGGTCGCGAATGCGGCCCTGGCCGTCGCCTTTACCAGCTACCTGTCGTGGTTCTGGCCGGCCCTCGCCACGGACCGGATGCTGGCTTCCGGAGTCGGTATTGCGGCGATCTGGCTGCTCACCTGGGTCAACGTTCGGGGCGTTCGTACGGCCGGGTCGGTCCAGGTCGTGACCACGATCCTCAAGCTGGCACCGCTGGTGGCTGTTGGAACCCTGGGCCTGCTGTACCTGGATCCCGCCAACTTTCGACCATTCAACACGAGTGGCGATGGCACTTTTCCGGCGATTACGGCCGCCGCGACCCTCACCTTGTGGGCCTTTCTCGGATTTGAATCGGCCACGGTACCGGCGGAGGAAGTCGTGGACCCGGAGCGCACGATCCCCCGGGCCACGATCCTGGGTACGGTGCTCGCCGCCGTGGTATACGTGCTCGGGACCACGGCGGTGATGGGAGTGATTCCGGCCACCGAACTCACGGGCTCGAACGCGCCCTTCGCCGATGCCGCGAGCCGCATGTGGGGCGGGTGGACCGCACCTGCCGTAGCGGCCGGCGCGATGATCGCGGCCTTCGGCGCCCTGAACGGGTGGATCCTCCTGCAGGGCCGCATTCCATGGGCTGCTGCGCGCGACGGCATCTTCCCGGCGATTCTCGGCCGCACCTCGAAACGGGGCACTCCGGCCTTTGCGCTCGTGTTTTCGAGCATCCTGGTCACACTGCTCATGATGCTCAACTCGAGCGCCACGCTGGTAGACCAGTTCACGTTCGTCATTCTGCTGGCCACGCTGACCGCGCTCCTTCCCTATGCGATCTGCGCGCTCGCCGAGATCATGATATACGCACGTGACCGCGAGAGATTCGAGGGACAGCGGCTCACCGGGGCCATCATCACCGCTCTGCTGGGGTTCGCGTACGCCATGTGGGCGATCGCTGGCGCGGGCCAGGAAACCGTGTATTGGGGGCTCATCCTGCTCTTCTCCGGGTTGCCGATGTACGTGTGGGTGGTGTGGAGACGCGGGTCGCGGCCTGACGAGTCGACGGAGGTATCGAACTCATGATTTCCCTGGGACAGTCGGACGTCCTTCCGCTGCGGCGCGTCCTGCTGAAGCATGCGCGGGACGCGTTTGGAGACCAGCCCGCGCTCGATTCTTCATGGCAGGATCTGGCGTACCTGGCGCGCCCGGATTTCGCGGGCGCCGTGGCCGAGTACGAGGCCTTCCAGGAACTCCTGGTGCGCCTCGGGACCGAAGTTCATCTGGCTCCGGCGGATCCGGCCACGGGTCCGGATTCCGTGTACGTGAGGGATGCGACGGTCATATGCGATCGTGGCGCCATCCTGTGCAACATGGGCAAGCAGGCACGCGAGACGGAGCCGGGCGCAGCGGAGAGGTCGCTGCGCGCGATCGACGTCCCCATCGTCGGACGAATCACGGGCTCCGGACGTCTGGAGGGTGGCGACGTGGCGTGGATCGACGAGCGAAACGTCGCGGTCGGACTCGGCTATCGAACGGACGCTGAGGGGATCCGGCAGCTGCGTGCGCTCCTCGGCACCGGTGTGGACAGAGTCGTTCCAGTGCCTCTTCCTCACTGGCACGGCCCGGATGACGTGTTTCACCTGATGTCGATGTTCAGCCCCGTGGACCGGGACCTGGCGGTGGTCTACTCTCCGCTTCTTCCGGTACCCTTTCGCCAGCTCCTCCTCAAGAAGGGATACGAACTGGTCGAGGTGCCGGACGAGGAGTTCGAGAGCATGGGTTGTAACGTCCTGGCCGTCGGGCCAAGGCTCTGCGTGGCGGTAGACGGGAACCCGGTCACACGCCGTCGCCTCGAAGACGCCGGTGCCGAGGTGCATACGTATCGAGGTCGGGAAATCAGCATGAAGGGCGGAGGCGGGCCGACGTGTCTCACGCGGCCGCTCGTGCGCTCCGAGTGATTATCATGCAAGAAGGAGCCGATAATGAAGAAGAGAATGGGTGTGGTCCTTGCCGGGGCGGCGATCGTCCTGGCCGCGGCGGCCTGCAGTGACGGCACCGGTGGGCCCGAGGCCGGGGTCGAAAAGGAAGTGCTGGTGGCTCATTTCGTCTCCGACTGTGTTGGCGTCGCCCCGCAGCAGTGCCTGAGCGTGCGCGAGAGTACAGACGACGAGTGGACCCTGTGGTACGACCCGATCGACGGTTTCGAACACGAGGCCGGATACGACTACCGACTGATGATCAGCGAGACACGCGTGGCGGATCCACCCGCGGATGCCTCGTCGATCCGCTGGACCCTGATCGAGATCCTGGAGAAGGCGCCCGTGACGAGTGAAGCGGATGGTAACCCGATCCTCAGGCCCTGGAAGCTGGAGTCGTTCGGTCCCGGGGCGGATCTGGGAGACGCAGCCACGGCGGACCTGGTGAATGGCGCGCTGGCCTCGCTTTCCGCTGACAATCCAGTCACCCTCGGCCTCAGAGAAGAGGGGCGGGTAGGCGGTTTCGACGGCTGCAATCGGTACTTCGGCGACTTCGTGATCGAGAATGGCCACCAGATCGTGCAGGGCCCGAAGGGAGCGACGATGATGGCGTGTCCCGATGGACGCATGGACCTGGAGCAGGCCTTCCTGCGGAACCTGGATGCGGCAACCCGAGTCTTCCTGCGAGGTGAAGCGCTGGAGCTGGAGAACGATGCCGGGGTCGTGATGGTCTTCGCGGCATGGGAGGGCAGCGAGTGATGGTTCGTCGCGTGTGCGCGCTGGCCGTGGCCTTCTCGGTCGCGGCCAGCTCATCGGGTGGACTGCTCGCGCAGGAAGCGCGTGACCTGCATGCGGAGATCGACCTCCGCGCCGCGGAGATCGCGGAGGAGGTCGTCACCTGGCGCCGGGACCTGCATCAGAATCCGGAGCTCGGGAACCGGGAGTTCCGTACGGCAGGGATCGTCGCAGAGCACCTCCGCTCGCTTGGCTTCGACGAGGTTCGAACCGACGTGGCGCACACCGGTGTCGTGGGTGTGCTCCGGGGTGGCCGGCCCGGGCCGGTGGTGGGCCTCAGGGCGGACATGGACGCGTTGCCGGTGACCGAACTGGCGGACGTGCCCTTCGCGTCCACGGTGACCACGGAGTACAACGGGGCAGAAGTTGGCGTGATGCACGCTTGCGGACACGACGTGCACACCGCGGCCCTCATGGGGACGGCCAGCGTACTGGCCGAAATGCGGCAGGACCTCGCCGGCACTGTGTTGTTCCTGTTTCAGCCGGCCGAGGAGGGGGCGCCGCTCGGCGAGGAGGGCGGAGCCGAACTGATGATTGCGGAAGGAGCCGTCGAATCACCGGCGCCTGAAGCCTATTTCGGCCTGCACACTTCTCCGTTTCCTACCGGACTCATCGGATGGCGTGCCGGTGGAATCATGGCCAGCGCCGACGAATTCACGATCACGGTGACCGGCAAGCAGACGCATGGCGCGGCTCCCGAGATGGGGGTCGATCCGATCGTGGTGGCGTCGCAGATCGTCCTGGCGCTGCAGACGATCCCGAGCCGCCAGGTGGCTGCGACCAATCCGGTCGTGGTGTCCGTCGGGAAGATCGAGGGAGGCGTCCGCTTCAACATCATCCCCGAGACCGTGAAGCTGGATGGGACCATCAGAACGCATGATCCGGCGGTGCAGGACGAAGTGCACGAGCGGATCCGGCGGACGGCCGAGAACATCGCGGAGAGCGCCGGGGCTACGGCAGAGGTCGAGATACGACGCTTCTACCCGGTCACGTACAACGACCCGGAACTGGCGGATGCTTCCCTGGCGAGTCTGCGCCGCGTGGTAGGCGAAACCGGGCTGGCCCAGATCCCGCCGCTCATGGTTGCGGAGGACTTCTCGTTCTTCGCGCGCCAAGCGCCGCGCTTCTACTTCATGCTTGGCGTGAATGCACCTGGCGTAGCCTTCGGCGAAGCGGCCTCGAACCACTCGCCCTACTTCTACGTGAACGAGGACGCACTCGAGATCGGGGTGCGGGCGATGGCCACGCTGGCGGTGGACTACCTGGAGCGAGGAGGGGACTGAGGCTCAGGCCTTTGGAGGCGTCAGGCCTATCCGCAGGACCAGTTCACGGAAACGCGAATCGGTGCGGAGGGAGTCGAGACGCGCGTCCACGTTCATGAAGATCAGGTGGACGGCGCGCTCGCGGTATGCCCGGCGCAGCTCCTCGATCGCCTCGTCCGTCCGGCCCATCTGGGCGAGAGCCATGGCCCCGAAGTAGGAGGGCCACCGTGGTTCGGAGCCGTTGTCCCCCGCAAGACTCTCCATGATCGTCTCAGCTTCATCCGTTTGTCCCGCCGCGGCGAGTGACATGGAAAGCTGCGTCCGCATGAGAGGGCTGCCTCTCGTCAGTTCTACCGCCCGCCGGTATTGCTCGACGGCCTCTCCGAACTCTCCCATGGAATGGAGCGTCGAGGCCAGCACCCAGTGTCCCAGCGGGAAGTCATCGTCCAGCTCCACGACTCTCCTGGCTTCGGCTTCCGCGGCCTCGAACTGCCGGGCGAACAGGTTCACGTAGGCGGCGTAGGAGTGGACGGGCAGGGAGAGAGGATCGTCGTCGCGGGCTCTCTCGACCTCGGCGACCGCCAGGTCGTGCTGACCCGTACAGCTCAGGGGGTAAAGGGCAAATACGGCTCGCACCCTCGCGTTTCCTGGATCCAACTCCAGGGCACGAACGTAACCGCGCTGTCCGCCGCTCCAATCCCACTCGTATGAAATCGAGGAATAAGCTCTCGCCGCATGGGCATCGGCGATCGAGTCGTCGATCGACAGCGCTTTCTCCGCCGCCGCCGTGGCCAGTGGGAGGGCATCCACGGCCTTCATCGGCGTATAGACGGGCGAGATCGCATAGCATTCCGCGAGGCCAGCCCACGCTGAAGCGAAACTCGGCTCCAATGCTACGGCCTGCCGGAAGTGGGTCGCCGAGCGTCCGAGCGAGACAGGCGTTCTCCGAATCAACTGGTGCCGCCCCTGCAGATATTCCCGATAGGCGGCAGGTGAGACGTCCGGCCGGCGGACAAGATCACGTCTCTCAGCGAGCTCCGGCCCACCCGACTCACCGTGGCCGTCGAGCAGACGCTCCGCGATGCCGAGAGCGATCGTGTCCTGAACCTCGAACAGGTCGGTCGCCTCAGGGTCGAAGTTCGTGGACCACAGATGAAAGCCGTCTGCCACACGGATCAGCTGAGCCGTGATCCGGTAACGGGCTCCATCGCTCCGCACACTGCCCTCGAGCACCGCGTCGACGTTGAGCTTACGGCCGATTTCCCTCACATCCACATCGGTGTTCTTGAACGCGAAGCTTGACGTGCGGGCGGAAACGCTGACTTCCCCTCCTTGCACCAGCCGGTTGATGATCTCTTCGGCCAGGCCTTCGCCGAACCACTCCAACTCCCCCGAGGGGCTCATGTCCACGAAGGGGATGACGGCGATCGACGCAGGCAGGTCGGGGCCGCCGACCGTCGCTTCGGGATCGGACGGTGGATCTACGTCCCTCCGTCCGTGGGCGTCCAGTGTGACCTCCCGAAGAAGCGCGACAGTCTCCGCTCCCGGGACGGCTCCGTGATCCGCTTTCAGATGGCTGGCATAGGCCTCGTACGTGGAGATCGCGCCACCCGTGTCTCCGTTGTCGGCGAGAAACCGCATCGCCCGCCTGACGCCGGTCTCGTCCAACGGGTTCAGACTCAGTGCCCGGCGGACCAGCGGAAGGACGTCCTGACCTTCGCTGAGGGCGCTCTCCGCGGCCAGCCAGGTGGCCCGGGCCGCGCGTCTGCGGAGACGTGCGCGCTCGCCATCGAGCCAGCGCACGAAGTCCGGACAGCCGGACAGGTGAAAACCGGGCATGAGATCGCCCGAGTACAGAGCCAGTGCGTCCGATTCCGAGCCCCGGTCCACCAGCGCTTCGAACCGGACCACATCGCTCGAAACCACTCCGGGGGCGATCCGTAACTCCTCGGCGCCGCGGGCTTCGATTGCGCCTTCAGGCAGGACATTTCTCAGATGGTGAATCGTCTTTCGGAGAGCGGCGCGAGCCCGTTGCTGTCCCAACTCCGGCCACAGCAGGGGAAGAAGATGGTCCCGTCTCCAGAAGCCTCGCGGCAGGGCGAGCGTCAGATACGCAAGCAGGGCCAGCCGTTTCGGCTGTCCCGCCAGGACGCTGGCACCCGGATCATCCGGGGCGTCGATCGCGACGCCCCCGAGGAGCTTGAGTTCGATCATCTCGTTCCGATAAGCCTCGGATTGTGGGCCGGACACCCATTCTAAGCATACACGCGAGATTCCTGCACCCGAGACGCCTGTTTCGGATGCCCAAGGAACGGCAAAGGAACGGCCGCTCGGTAGGCTGGAGGCGTGATCGGGGCGTCCCGCTCACCGGCCCAGCAGTCAGCAAGGAGCTCATGATGTCGTATCGGCCCAGGATCGCGGGAGCCTTCACTCTCGCACTCGCGCTACTTGTCACCTCATGCTCGGATACCGAGTCCCCCTTGAGCCCGTCCCCGGACGATAGTCTCGAGGGCCCCACGCCGAGCCTGTCGATCTCCGACGGCGCGCACGCGGGGAACGAGCACTTCTACTTCCTTCCGCCGCTGGTGAAGCGGCCGAGCACGTCGGGCGTGTTCGACCCGACCCAGTCTCCCGTGGTGGAGATCTGCGAGCTGGTCCGCGAGATCTGCCTCAGCACGGTGGCTACGTACACCATGGACTCGGGTCCGGAGAGCGATCGGATTCGTCTGGACGCGAAGAAGGAGACGTATTCGGTCGGATGGGATACGGGAGCCCAGAGACTCCCGGCGGGTGGGATGTACCGGATATACGTCCGAGTCGAATCCACGGAACTCGGTCACGCGGACGTGCTTCTGACGGCCAAGAAAGGGAAGACGACGGCCGACCGGGCAACGGCAATAGCCGGATCGACCGTCGACATCAGATTCCGCATCGAAGCAGGGGTGGTGCCTCCCGGAGGTGACATCGTGCTGCACGACAACGTTGTGCCGGTGGATTCGACCGTTCTCACGCTGGTGAGCACGGACCCGGAGCTGGCGGCTGGCACGTACCGATTCGACGTGATCGGCAGCCCAGTGCCTGACATCGCAGCGGGCGACGTCCTGGCCGGTCCCGAGGGGCTCGGCTTCATGCGGATCGTGACGTCCGTGAAGGTCACCGGCAAGCGCGTCGTGGCTGAGACCACGCAGGCAGATCTGTCGGACATCATCAAGGAGGGAGGGTTCTCGGTAAGCGTGCCCCTCGATGTCTCGTCGCTCCCCCCTCCATCAGGATCTGCAGTGGCGCCACTCTACTACATGGCTCCAGGTGTGAGCACCTCGGGCCGCCTAATCGAGTTCGAGAATCTGAATCTGTGTGAATTCGGAGGCTGTCCCGAGTGGCTCAGTCTGACCGTTCCGTCGGGGTACGTTGATTTCGCACCCGTCTTTGAGTGGAAGGTGGACTTCGGACTCACAAGCATAGTGGATACGTTCGGTGTGGTCGTGGGAGGCAACCTGGTGTACGACATCGACGCCCTCGCCGTAGCCAGCAAGGAATTCTCGGCGGAGGGTTATACGACGCTAGTAGCCCTGCCTGTCCCGATCCCGCTGCCCTATGGCTTGGGAAGGCTCATCAAGGCGCAAGCCGTGCTCAAACTGAAGGCCGGCTACCAGGCCAACGCTTCAGTAAAGGCGAGTGTCCAGAGCGGAATCCATCTGGAGACGGGTGTCAGGGTTGGTGGCGAATACACGTACGGGAACGGCTGGGCAGCCGTCTGGGATACCACATTCAACGCATCCGCTAAGGAGACCCGGTGGGTCGCGCAGGGTGACGGAACCGTGCGGGTCTACGTACGGCCCGAAGTGCAGCTCGTCGTCAGTACCGTGGAAGGACCGTACGCGGGAATCGAGCCCTACCTCAAGGCTTATGGCCACGTCGGTACCGAGGAATGCCAGGTCCGCCTGACCCGGGGCACGGACGGTGACGTCGTTCTGACAGCGAAGGTCGCCGGGAAGCAGCTGCCCAAGGTCACGAAGGCTTGGCCGGGCGAGGAGAAGGAAATCCTGAAAGAGCCCTGTCCGATCGGGCACCTCAAGGTCCAGACGACGACTAATGGCACGAGCCCGGACCCCGACGGCTACACGGTCACCCTCGACGGTATCGATCCCAAGCCTGCGGGAATCAACGGAACCGTAGTCTACTCGCCACTCTTCCCGACCACGTACACCGTTGAACTGGCTGGATTGGCAGATAACTGCTCGGTGACCTCGAACCCGAGGTCGATTACTGTAGCGGAGGGAGACACGGTACTGGTCGCGTTCCCCGTGACCTGCGGAGAGCCAGAGACCGGGATCTTGCAGGTGAACACCACGACCACCGGGGAGGACGACGGCTACACGGTCACCACCGATGGCGCTTCACCCTCATCCAAGCCGATCGGCGTCGAAGGCCAGGTGAGTTTCGATCCGGTGGTCGCGGGCGACCGGACAGTGGAACTCACGGGACTCGGCCCCAACTGCGTGGTAGCCGGTGACAATCCACGGGTGGTCAACGTGGCTCCGGATGCGACCGCTTCCACAGACTTCGACGTGACCTGCGGGCTGACCGTCAACGTCACCACGACGGGCAGCGACCCTGACCCGGACGGGTACACCGTCCTGCTCGACTCGGCGCCGCACGCGCTGGCGGACGTGAACGGAGACCTGTGGTTCGACATCCCGGCGGGGCCCTACACGGTCGAGCTCACCGACGTCGCCAGCCAGTGTGCTGTGTCCGGCGACAATCCCCGTATCGTCAACGCTCCCGGCCAAGAGACGCTCAGCGTCGAGTGCGGCAGCCCACCGGGGGTCGTCACGTACGCCCGTGATTTCAATGTCTGGCAGATTCGGTCCGACGGATCCGACGAACAGCAGCTCACGACGGACGGAGTCTCGGGTGCCTGGTACCGAAATCCCCGGTGGTCGCCCGACGGCACACGCGTGGCGTTCGAACGCCAGATCAACTGCGGCAGCTACGACGGTGATTGTACCGCCATCTTCACGGCCTTTGCCGATGGCTCGGGATTGACGCAGGTCTCGTTTCCGGAGGTACTGGGTCATGACAGCTGGCCGGATTGGTCCCCGAACGGCGCTCGCATAGTCTACGCCCGGAACACACCCAGTTCGAACGGTCCACACCTGCTCATCATCGTCGATGCAGATGGGACGAATGCCACTGAAGTTCTTTCCTTGGGTCCTGACTCTACGCAGGCCGGGAACCCTTCCTGGACGCACCAGAACACAATCTTGTTCGGGGAGCAGTACTATGATTACGCAACCGTGTGCAGCGGATGGGTATCGACGATCGCTCCCGATGGCTCGGGACGGCAGAGGCTCAGCTCCGACCTCGGGTGCGAGAACGTCGGCCTGCCCGAGTTATCCCCGGACGGGACGCGGATCGCGTTCCTGCATAACGGTCCCGATACGCCGGTGGTCGACATCTTCGCGATCGACCCTGACGGCTCCAACATGAGGAACCTCACTTCTGGAGCGATCACGGCGATCAGGAGCTTCGCCTGGTCGTTGGACGGATCGCAGATCGCCTACAGCGCGGGAGAGGGCCAGGGCGTAGGAGTCATGGATGCCGATGGGAGTAGCCCGACGCTACTCACCAGCGGATGGTTGCATGGCGTGGATTGGAGGCCGGCGCCGTGAGAGCTATGGTGGACACGGCCCGACACGCAGCACCAGGACCCTGACGGGGAGCGGGCCTCAGCCGGTGACGTGTGGGCCGCACGCGCCGACTGACGGTCCCGCTCCCTCGCACACCAGGCGTCCGGCGGGACTGCACCCGCCGGGCGCCTTTGCGTACACTGGAGTT
>JBDHBK010000025.1:0-11969 GCA_039592635.1 Gemmatimonadota bacterium | reverse complement strand
GGTCGTGGCCACGATCGACAGATTTGATGATGTGATTCCGGAGTGCATCAGGCTCCAGCCGGATATGGTGATCCTGGATACGAACTTCCACCGACGAAAGCTGACGCTGATCGACGAGATCCACGCGGCCGTGGAGAGCGCGGGCGTGCTCGTCCTCGTCAATCACTCGGACGAGGAGTGCGTGATCCGCTCCATGCTTGCACAGCCCGAGTCGGTGAAGCTGTCGAGTGCGGCGCTGGATCAGCTCAACGAGTGCTGCCTTCTCGCTTTGCGATCCTCCGCCCGCGGCTGCGTCCCCAAGACCTCCGGCGAGGACCGCCTGCTGAGCGCCATCCGGACCGTGGCGTCGGGCGAGATCGCCGCCGGACCGTGGCTCGACGCCATCGTGCAGGCGAGAGCGACCGAGGCCCCCTCATTCAGCCAGGACGGCCCGAACCGCATCTCCGCGCGCGAGCTCGAGATCATCACGCTCGTGGCGCGTGGCCTGGAGAACAAGGAAATCGCGCAGCATCTCGGAATTCGTGAGCAGACGGTGAAGAACCACCTCGGCCGAGTGATGCGAAAGGTGGGCGTCCGCAACCGGCAGGAGTTGGCCTTGTTCGCCGTGAAGCAGCACCTGGTGCCCGTGGCTACGGGGATCCGGTAGACCGACGCGTCGGCAGCAGTCTGATGTGAAAAGCGCCCCGGCAAGCCGGGGCGCTTCTTGGTTGTGTCAGTCGAGGTGCAGCCGCTACTCGATCAACTGCAGTTTCTTCACGGTCGTGCCGCCGGCTCCGGGACCGGGGTCCGTACCTCCACCCGTCTGTCCACCCGGCAGGTTCCGGTTGACGATCCGAATGTACACGTTCTGGTTGCCGCCGGACTTCTCGAACATCGGCAGGTCATAGTTGCACGCCACCTTCTCGATGAACACGCCCGCGAAGTCGGTCACGACCGTGTTGATGCTTCCGCCGGTCCCGGTCACCTCGTCAGGAGCGATCAGCGGCACCTCACGGAGGCGGAAGCTCTCCCCGTCATAGCACTCGGCCGTGCCGCCGGCCCAGACGTCCACTGGACAGCCCAGACCGCCATCCCACTCGAGCTTGACGCCCAGAAGCTCCGAATCGGCCCGGATGAGGTCCCCGAACGAGCCGTTGGGACACAGAGTCTCGCAGTAGTCATCCGCCGTCCCGGTGATTCCATCGAGACCGTCATAACACTTGGTCTCGCATGCACCGCCGAAGTCCTCGTGCGTGGTGTTCACGAGGCTCTGCTTGTTGCCCCCTGCATCCGAAGTCCAGACCGTCGAGCCGAGACCCAGCTCCGCACCGCAGCTCTCGGCCGGATAGAGCCGCGAGCCCAGCAAATCAGCACCGCCGCCGCTACCCTGGTCTTCCTTCCACCAGCAACGCCAGTTGTCGCTATCCGCGAGCTCGCGGCAGAGATCAGGGTTGTCGACTGACTCGCTCTCCGTCCGGCAGTCCTTGGGCCCCCCCGTGTTCTGTGACCCCGATACCTTCACAGCGATGAGGTCGCCCACGTCATGAGAGCCGTACGACGTACCATCGGAGCTGTAGTTCTCGCCCACGTCGTACTGCCCGTCGCCGTCCGCATCGACCCACTGATCCGGCAGAGCGATCGGCAGAAGGCACTTCGTGTCGGCACGGTTCTCGTCGACCCCGGTCACGGGCGCGGCCCATGCCGCCGCCAGCGTACGAACGTTGACGTTGCGAACCCCGAAGACCCTGGCAAAGAAAGTGGGAATCGCCGTCCCGCGAGCCCTGATGTTATTGACCCTCACGCGGACCTTTGAAGAATCCAGGATCACGTCGATGTCCTCATCGAGCACGACCACGCCGCTGCCGCGCACGGTGTTGAGGAGACCGAATTCCTTGGCCCGCGCCCTGGCGCCGGCTTCGTCGGCCGGTTCCTGTAGCAGCCAGCCAGCGCCCGCGAGCGCCGCCGCTTCCGCAGCACGCTGAGATTCGCCCCTGGCCGTGACCAGGAGCCCTACATCGATCGCGAGTGCCGCGGCCGATACCACGGCCACCATGCTGACCATCATCAGCACGAACGCCATACCCGCCTGGTTGGCGAGAATCGCGCGTATCCTTCTTGCCATGCTCGGGCTCCTGCTCACAAGTCACTCCTAATCGCTAACGACGTGTTGCGTCACGCCACCGTCCTGGTCTACCTCTCTGACAATGCTGGCGCCGTGTCGGTCACCACCGCCCATGAATGCGCGGCGGATCGTCCGATCCGTTGATTCGGCCGGGCGACGATGCAGAACTCAGCGCGCCCTCCGGGTTCGCCACAACCGAATCCGGAAGGGTGCCTCCCTTCTCCACACGATCGCGGATCATCTGCCGAAGGAGCTCCCACTGCTGCTCCGCGGCGACGATTCTCTGCTGCAGTTCAGCTTTCCGGTTGTCGAGCTCACGTCGCTCGAGGTCCAGCTCTTCCCGCATCTCTTGCAGCTCTCGATCCACGGCTGCAGCACGTTTCCTTCGTGACCTGCTGGTGGGCGCTACGCCGGCGTACTGACGCACCACGATCCGCACGCTGACGAGGTGCAGGGCGTAGATGCCCAGCAGAATGGCCGCCAGGCTGAAAGCCGCCTGTGGTGTCACGTACGACAGTACCGCGGCCGAAACCGCGAGCAGCGCCACAGCGATGACGTATTCCAGGCTTACTGGAGATTTCATAGGTGCTGTCCCTTCGGGTGGTTTGTCCCCCTGGGAAACTTCTCGGCACGTTGATGGAGCGAGAGTCGTGCCGAACGCGCAAACGAGGCACTGTGGACGCGTATATATTTACAATACAGACATTTAAGTGCCACTATCAGCGCAACACCTGGCGGCTGGTCCTGTGGTGCCGCATCAACAAGCGTTGCGCGCGCCCAACACTCGAGGGGGGAGCGGAGAGGGACGCTGACCCCCCATTCTAGCGGGCGCGTCAAGTGGAGGAAATCTACAGGTCAGGTTCAGTCTCCGACGGTCGCCCCGGGTCCGGGAAGAGCCTTCACGTGGAGGTCTCGCTGCGGGAACGGAATAGTAATACCCACTTCCTTGAGCGCGTCGTTCACGGCCACGTAGACCTCACTGCGGACTCTGAAGAAGTCATCGAACGTGGCCGTCCAGAACATCAAGCGGAAGTTGAGTGCGCTGTCCCCGAACTGGAGGAATACGACGGCAGGCTCCGGGTAACTGAGCACCTCGGGGTGTTCACCGGCCACCTTCTTCAGAAGCGAGATGACTTGGTGGGGGTCGGTCCCGTACGCCACACCCACTTCCACCCGGACCCTCCGCTTCTGATCCGACAGCGTCCAGTTGACGACCTCCGACGAAATGAGGTTGCTGTTGGGCACGATGACCTCGGCTCCCTCGAAGGTGCGCACCACGCTGGCCCGAATGCCGATCCTCCGGACTTCGCCGATGAGCGCCAGCGAGGTAATCTCGACCTTGTCACCCACCTTCACCGGTTGCTCGAAGATCAGGATCAGGCCTGAAACGAAATTGCTGACGATGTTCTGCAGGCCGAACCCGATCCCGACGCTCAGGGCACCGAAGATGATGGCCAGCTGTGCGGTCTCCAGGCCCAGCGTGCCGGCAGCCGTCACCAAGCCGGCCCCCAGAATCGTCCACTGCGCCATGGTCGAGATGGCGTTGGACAGACCGCGCTTCAACTTCAGGCGCGGCAGCAGCTCCACGTCGAGCACGAATCGGACGAGCCTGGCGATCCAGATCGCGGCCAGGACCACGACGGCGAACAGGATCACACTGTCCGGCGAGAACTCGAGGGCACCTACCTGGATCGATCCAGTCAGCAGCCCCGTCAGCCAGTTGCCGATTACCTCGTCGAGCTGGAAAGCCTCGAGCGAGAAGACGACCCAGGCGACGATCGCGACGAGCTTCAGCACCACGATGGACCGGGACGTGACGGTGTCCCCGTAGTCGCGCATGATGTGCGACGCCTGCCCGAGCTTCGTGCGCGGCAGCAAACGGATCGCTGCGGCGGCGATCCGATAGCCGATGACGAGGCCGAGTCCCAGATAGGCCGCGTAGAGGACGCCGGTGAGAAGGGACTCGGCGATCAGCGTCCACCCAAACACGTTGCCCGCGAGGGAAATGAGACCCGCGACCAACGTGATCTGCAGGCCGCGCAGTACCACGACGCCCCACCCCGTCTGTCGCATTTGCGTCGGGTCGGCCGATCGCAGGAGCCAGCCGGCGGCTGCGGCAACCACCGCTGCGACGACCAGGGTAACCAGGCGATACTCGACCGACGGCGGCACCAGGAGGTCCACCAGGGCAACTACCGCGAACAGGAGCAGAAGCACTCGCGTGGTCCGGTTGATCACCGGGTTCCGTGACTCCGGCAAGAGCCGATACAGAGGTACGACCGCCACGAGGGCAAGCATCTGCCAGACGATCAACGGGGCGCCGCGGAAGAAGGTCTGCGAGATCAGGATGGAGAGAATCACGGCCGCGGACACCGGTCGGAGCATGATATCCGCCGTATCCTCCAGTGTCTCATCCGTGGGATCCACGTCGCTTGCTATACGCTCTCGCAACCGAATGCCGGTCAGCGCGAAAACCAGGAACAGGAGAACGCCAAGCAGCAACCTGCCCATGTTGTTCGCGGTGAAGGCGGAAACGGCGTCCCACTCCTCGGTCCAGATGCGCGCAGCCGTTTCGAGGGCCGGTCCCTCGTGGACCGAAGTAATCTTCCACAGGGGAACCGAGCTCTGAGAGAACATCCGGCCACGGACGCTCGCCCTCGCGGCTTCGATCTGATCGAGGACGAGGCGCACGCCTTCCAGGCCACCATCCAGCTTTGACTTCACGCCGAGCAGGTAGCTCAAGCGGTTCCGGACGACGACCGCCAGCGAGTCAGTCGCACCGAGGACGCGCTCGACCTCCTCCAGGAGAGGCTGCGGCGCCTCGTCTTCGCCAGCGAGGAACTCGTACGTCAGGCGCCACTCGTCCTTAATGCTCCTGCCCGCCTCGGCGACCCTGGCAACCTCCTCCAACTCGCCGTCGAAGGCGCTCGCCCACCGGGACAGTTTCTCCTCGTGAGCACGCCAGATCGAGTTGAGATTCCATAGCTCCCGGATGGACAGGTTCTCCAGCACGAGCCGGCGGAGGCGATCGTGCGACCGGGACAGTGCTTCCAGCTCGTCCGGGAGATCAGCTTCGATCAGCGCGAGATCCGGATCGACTGCCATCTGGGTCTCGATCGTCTGCAGCCGGGCCAGCGCGTCGTCCCTGCGCAGCGGAATCTCACCCAGTGGGATGGTCTGCGGTTGTGGTGCTGCCGTGTCCTGCGTTGCGGCGCGGGGGGTGGCAGTCGCAGTGAGCAGCCCCTGCGCCGGAGCGCTCGTCGGGACCGCGATCGTGAACGCGACCGTAAGGCCAAGCGCCGCTATTCGCCCCGCATGAAGCTCACCCATCAAGACCGCCTTACTTGTCCTGCCCCGAGATGTGCTCTCCGATCAGGATCTTGCTGATCTCTTCACGCTGGATCTGGTTCGTACCCTCGTAGATCTGCGTGATCTTGGCGTCGCGCATGTACTTCTCGATCGGATAGTCGCGCATGTAGCCCGACCCACCGTATACCTGCACCGCGTCGGTGGTCACCGACATGGCGACATCCGAGGCGAAGCACTTGGACATGGCCGAGTAGATCGTCGATCGGGTCTTGGGATTGGCGTCGATGTGCTTGGCCGTCGCGTAGATCAAAGCGCGGGACGCCTCGACCTTCATCGCCATGTCGGCGAGGAGAAAGCGCAGGCCCTGGAAAGAAGACACGGGCGAGCCGAACTGGCGTCGCTGGATCGACCAGTCCACCGCCAGATCGAGCGCTCCCTGGGCGATGCCGAGCGCCTGGGCTCCTACCCCCGGCCTGGACGCATCGAACGTCTTCATCGCCGTGATGAACCCGGTGCCTTCCCGGCCGATCAGGTTCTCCACCGGGACCCGGCAATCCTCGAATACGAGCTCCCGCGTCGAGGAGGCCCGGATCCCCATCTTGTCTTCCTTCTTGCCGAAGCTGAAGCCCGGCGTGTCCTTCTCGATGACCAGTGCGCTGGCTCCGCGTGCTCCCTTGTCAGGATTGGTCATCACCACCACGGTGTAGACCTCGGCGTCGCCGCCGTTGGTGATCCACTGTTTGAGCCCGTTCACCACGTAGTGGTCGCCGTCCCGCACCGCGGTCGTCCGGATGCCCGCCGCATCCGACCCGGCCTGCGGCTCCGTGAGGGCGAAGGCGGCCAGGCGCTCTCCCGACGCGATCGCCGGCAGAAAGCGCTGCTTCACTTCGTCGCTGGCGGACACGATGATCGGAAGCGCTCCGAGAGCCGTGCTCGCGAAGGCCAGCGAGATGCCGCCGCACGCCTTCGAGAGCTCCTCGGTGACCAGTACCATGTTCATGGTGCGGGAGTCGCCCGCCAGTCCGCCGTAGGCCTCGTCGATGAAGACTCCGAACAGGCCGGCCTCAGCGATCTTCTCGACCACCGGCCACGGAAACTCGCCGCTGCGGTCGTATTCCGCGGCTACCGGCCGGATCTCGTTGTCGGCGATGGTCCGGGCGAGGTCCCGGATCATCGCCTGCTCCTCGGTCAATTGGTAATCCAGCACGGGGGGTCTCCTATGTGCGATCGCGGAGCCCCAACGGCTCCGCGGAGGTAGTTGTATCTCGGAAATCCGCCATCAGGTCCACAGCAACGGATGCTGAACCGAGGCTTCACCGGCCTCGAACAGGAAGCGGACCAGGTTCTCGGGCACGAAGTCCGCGAACGATCCAACTTCGAACCACCCGTCGAGCGACCCCGGTCGGGCGAGCTCGACCATGCGGACTGCCAGCAGACCGCCATCGAGGTTGACCTCGGTCATGTTCACCGAGACGGTACCGCCATCCGCCGAGGCCTGAAAATCGCCTTCCGGGTACAGCCCTTCGTACGTGTCCGCCAGCTTCTGCAGGGCCTCCGCCGCGGTTCCCGCTTCGTCCGCCTCGAAGGTCACTTTTCCGTTCAGGCGGTGCTCCCATTCCGGTGTGGCGATCCGGACGTCCGGGGACCACGGCTCCCGGGCGGCTCCGGCATAGTCGGGATGCGCCCACTGGATGTGCAGCGATCCGCCGGCCTCGACCCGCACCCGAACCAGCTGCGTAGCTGGTTCCTCGGTGTGCACGAAGAAGTCTCCCCCTTCCACGCGGGACTGCAGCTCATACGGGATCTCGGACAGGATGCGCACCAGTTCCACGGTGACCGTGGGCAGGATGGGCGCGGTGGACGGCTGAACGTGACCGATCACGATCGCCCCCGTCTGGGGATCGTACTCGAGCCACTCACCGGGTAGGGCCGCCAGCCGACGTTGCACGGCAGCCGGCAGCTGTCCGAGAATGACCCGGCCGTGGCACCCGGACTGGTAAGACATGCGTTCTCTGCCTCGCTGGAGCTTGTCGTCACGGCATTCGGGAGCCGTGAAATCGGTGAAGATCTTACAATCGCGCACCGGGCTGGAAAAGGATAACCTGTATCCGGACTCGCGGCGTGCGGCCCGTTCTCGACGTCGTTTCGATCCCTCAGCCGGCTACGTGCCATGCAGACAGCCTATTTCAACGGTGAGTTCGTCCCCCGCGACGATGTGCGCGTGTCTCCCGACGACCGGGGTTTCCTGTTCTCCGACGGGGTGTACGAGGTGCTGCGCGCCTACGGCGGCCGGCTGTTCGAAGTCGAGCGGCACGTGGACCGGCTCGCCCGCAGCCTGGCGGCCATGCGAATCGGGGGAGTGTCCGCAGGTCAGCTGGCTCCCGTGTTCGAGGAGCTCCTGGTCCGGAACGATCTGTCGGCAGCCGACGCGCTCGTCTACCTGCAGGTCACCCGGGGAGCCGCTCCGCGGACGCACCGATATCCGGATCCGCCGGTACCGCCGACCGTGTATGCCTACGCGTGGGCGTTTTCGCCCGATCACGCAGCCGATAACGGGGGACGGGCCATCACGGTTCCGGACCAACGCTGGGCTCGGTGCGACATCAAGACCGTCGGCCTGATTCCCAACTGCATGGCCAACGAACAGGCCAGGAATGCGGCGGCGGTGGAGGCGATCTTCGTGCGGGATGGCGTCGCGCTCGAGGGCACGCACACGAACCTGTTCGCGGTGTTCCGGGGTGTGGTACGCACCTCCCCGCTGACCAACTACATCCTGCCGGGAGTGACGCGGACCGTCGTGCTGGAGCTATGCGGCGAGGCCGGCTTCGAGGTGGCCGAAGAGCCGATCTTAGCGGACGAACTGCACCGCGCCGACGAGGTCTTCATCGTCGGCACCACGGCGGAGGTCACGCCGATCGTCGACCTCGATGGCCGCGCGATCGGGAGCGGGCGGCCCGGGGAGATCTCGCTGCGGCTGGCGGAGATGCTGACGGCGCAGGCCCGGGGCAGGTAGTCGCTCTCACCCTTGAACGATAGAGCCATGGAATCCGTCTGGGACTACCCACGTCCTCCGAGACTCGAACCGACGAACCGTCACATCGTAGTCCGGCATTCCGGCCGCGTCGTCGTGGACAGTCGGCAGGCCCTTCGCCTGCTGGAGACGAGTCACCCGCCAGTGTATTACTTGCCACCAGGCGATGTCGATGACACGGTCCTCGTGCGGACGCCCGGGTCGAGTTTCTGCGAATGGAAGGGTCTGGCTGAGTACTGGGACGTGGTGATCGGGGGCGAGCGCCTGGCGAAAGTCGCCTGGTCGTACCCTGACCCGGTCGCGGCATACAGGGCGCTGAGGGACCACTTCGCGTTCTACGCGCACCCGTTCGATGAGTGCACCGTCGATGGCGAGAAGGTCTTACCGCAACCCGGGGGCTTCTATGGTGGGTGGATCACGGGCGACCTCGTAGGCCCGTTCAAGGGAGCCCCGGGGACGGCTGGCTGGTAGTCCGATTTGATGTCCACGTGTGAAGCAGGGGTCGGCGGCCAGCCTCGCTGGCGCCGGCCCCTGCCTCGAGAATCCGCGTCAGGTCAGTTGGCCGCCAGGTCCAGGCGGGCCGTGTAGATCTCGTCGCTGTGGCGACCATTGTACTTCCTGAAGGTCTCCCACAGCTCCATCATTTCCTCGCGCTCCGGAGTGCCCTCCTCGGGAAGCGGATTCTCTTCCCTGTACGTCTCGCACGGCTCGCCGCACGGCGCTTCGATCGCGGCCAGATCCTTGTAGACACGCATCAGGACCACGTCACGGGAATCCGAGCCGTAGTAGTGCTGCAGCACGTAGAAGGCGATGACGTTGGGATTGGCGCGCGCCATCGGCGTGACCATCTTTTCGATCCATTCCATCACTTTGCCGCGGTCCTCGTTCATCGGGACCTTCATCGTGGACATCGTCACGATACCAGTCTGCGGCGCGCCGTCCTCCATGTCCTGGGCGGCAACAGCCTGCGGAACTGCAAGGTATGCGAGTACGGCGAGTCCGACGGTCCATTTCAGCATGCTTCTTCCTTTCGCGAATGGTGGGGCGCACGTCAGCCCTTCCGGCCGGTGGCCGGGATGAAACACTCTGAACTCCGCACGCAGCGCGGACATCGTTGCACATTTGTAGCCGGAAAGACACCGCCCGGTGCCCGCAGCCCCGGGTGAACCGGACGGAGATAAAGCCCTTCTGCAAGGCTCCCTACTCTCGGCTAAGCGCGGAAACGTGTCAAGGTGGGCGAATAGGGGACCCGCCGGAATGAAGGTGGGGTGGGGCGAGAAGGTTGTCGGTCGAGGGGTGGGGCGGCACCCGCATCGACCCCTTCTCGCCCCCGGTGATGAGGGATAATTTTGAACTTCGGTCCTGCGTTTGACCGGCGATCCGGACCTTCCGAGGGGCCGAACTAGCTCATTCGCGCGAAACCACTCCTCCAAGCACCGCGCATCCCGCTCATTCCGGTCCGAACCACTCGGTCAACGCCTGCTTGCACCCGACGGCCTGGCTCTGTGGCCGTCAGGGTCCGCCGGTCGGAAGTGTACCCAGCGTCGTCTCTCACTTCGTCCGCGCTTCCTTCCAGCGGACCGTCGGTGCCACCGGTTAGAAAGGCAACCAACGTGCCACACCGGCTGATCCACGTAAGTGATTGTCAGTAAGTGAATTGAATCGGACCCCGACGATCAGCGCCGGGGCCCGAGGTGTGCGATTCGAGGAATGGGTGTCCCGGAAACGGACACCTCAAGGCTTTGGGAATCAGGCGCCCTGCCGCGTGTAGACCACCTCGCCACCGACGATGGTCACGTCCACCCTGGTGTCGAGAATCTGCTCGTCGGGGACCTCGAGAATGTCCTGCGACAGGATCACGATGTCAGCCAGTTTACCCGGCGTGATGGACCCCTTGCTGAATTCCTCGTGCGCCCCGTACGCGGCGTTAATCGTGTACGCCTCGAGGCCCTCCATCCGGGTCATGAGCTGGTCGGGGTTCAACACTTCCCCGTTGTTCATTCTCCCCACTACGGTCCCGTAGTACGAAGGAATCGGGTTCACGTCCTCGACCGGCGTGTCCGTTCCATTCATCACGGTAACCCCGGCATCTATGAGACCGCGGAACTGATACGCCCTGTTCAGAGTGCGCTGCTGGCCCAGTCGATCGGGGGTCCATGGGCCGTCCGAGATCGCGTGGATTCCCTGCATGGCCGCCACGACCCCGAGGTCGGCGAAGCGCGGAACGTCAAGGGGATCCAGGATCTGAGCGTGCTCGATCCGGAAGCGAACGTCCTCCGCGGCGTCGGGCATCTCGGCGAAGGCGGTGGCGTAGATATCGAGGACGGACTGGTTGGCCCGGTCCCCGATCGCGTGAGTGCACACCTGGTACTCGTGCTGCAAAGCGAGCCTCACTACGGCCTCGATGTCCTCGAGGGGCACCGTATTGTGTCCTGTGTTGCCGGGATCATCGTCGTAGGGGTCCAGCATCCACGCGCCTCGCGGCCCCAGCGCACCGTCCGAGTAGGCCTTGATGGCCCGGACCGTAAGGCGACTCTCGCCGTAGCCGACTGTGCGGTGCGCGGGCAGCACCTCGGCCAGGTCCGGAAGGTGCGCGCTGACCATCGCCCATACCCGGAGCTTCAGATCGCCGTCGTCGATGGCCTTCCGGTACATCTCCAGCGTTTCGACGCCGACACCGGCGTCCTGGAAGCTCGTTACGCCCTTGCTGAAGGCCTCCTCCTGCGCGAGAAGCAGGGCTCGCTTGCTCTCCGCCTGCAGGTCTTCCGTGGTCATGCTGTCTCGTGAGGCGCCGTAGGCGGCGGACACCAGGCCCGACGCTGTCTCCACGAAAATGCCGGTCGGCTGGCCGGCTTCGTCCCGGATGATCTCTCCCCCGTCCGGATCCGGCGTATCCGCAGTCACCCCGGCAAGCTCCATGGCCAGCGCGTTGGCGAAACTGGCGTGTCCAGAGGCGTGCCTGAGAAGAACGGGGTTGTCGGGCGACACCTCTGACAGGGCGTGGTGGATCTGGAATCCGCGCACCGCGGGATCGGGCGCCGGATCCCATTTACTCTGGTGCCAGCCGCGGCCGACGATCCACTCGCCGGGCTCGGCGCCGGCCACCGCCTCGGCAACCAGGTCGATCAGGTCCTGGTATGAAGCCGTGGCCATGAGGTCCAGTTGCAGTCGCGACTGGCCGAGGCCCATGAGGTGGCCATGCCCTTCGATGAAGCCGGGAATCGCCAGGCGACCGGCCAGGTCGATGACCTCGGTCTCCCGACCGGTGTAGGACTCGACCTCGGAATCACTCCCCACGAACAGAATCCGGTCCCCGCGGATCGCGATGGCCTGCGCTTCCGGGAGGGCTTCATCGACGGTCACTACTCGTCCACCGCGCAGAACGAGGTCCGCGGTGTTCTCGGTATCACCGGGCGTAGTGCAGGCCGAAACCGTCAGGACCAGCGTCGCGGACGCCGCCAACGAGAGGAAAGACGGCAGGCGGGTGTCGAGAATGGAGTGTCGCTGCAATGACATTGGCTCTCGCTC
>JBDHBK010000024.1:0-18022 GCA_039592635.1 Gemmatimonadota bacterium | reverse complement strand
ACCCGGGACAACGGCAAGCCCGCGTTCGAGTCAGCCCGGGTCGACCTGCCCTTCGTGGTGTCCAACTTCCGGTATTTCGCGGGCTGGGCCGACAAGCTGGCGGGAGATGTGATTCCGGTTTCGGGACCGTTCCTCAACTACACGCTTCGTGAGCCCCTGGGCGTCATCGGTGCGATCATCCCGTGGAACTTCCCCCTCAACATCGCATCCTGGAAGCTGGCCCCGGCCCTGGCCTGTGGAAACGCCGTGATCCTGAAGCCGGCCGAGGAGACGCCCCTCACGGCACTCCTTCTCGGGGAACTGGCCCTCGAGGCCGGATTCCCCCCGGGAATCGTGAACGTGATTCCGGGCCGGGGGCCGGTGACCGGGCAGGCCATGGTCGAACACCCGGGGATCGACAAGATCGCGTTCACCGGATCGACGGAGACCGGGCGCATCGTGATGAGGACGGCGGCGGAGAGCCTCAAGAAGGTATCGCTGGAACTGGGCGGGAAGTCGCCGAACGTGGTATTCGCCGACGCCGACCTGGGGGCAGCGGTCCGCGGAGCGATCACCGGGATCTTCTACGGCAAGGGCGAGGTGTGCGCGGCTGGCTCCAGGCTGTTCGTGGAGGCGTCGATCAAGGACGAGTTCATGGAGCAGCTCACCTCGAAGGCTGCCGGGATGACGGTCGGTGACCCGCACCATCCGAAAACCCGTCTCGGGGCCATCGTCTCGAAGGGTCAGCACGAGCGCGTATTGTCGTACATCGCGGCCGGCATCGAGGAAGGCGCCACGCTGCGCACCGGGGGACAGGCCGCCACGGTGGACGGCCGCGGCTACTTCGTCGAGGCCACGGTATTCGACGATGTGAAGCCGGACATGAAGATCGCACGTGAGGAGATCTTCGGCCCCGTGCTGGCCACTCTCGCGTTCGAAGACCTGGACGACGCGGTGGAGCAGGCGAACCAGACGATCTACGGCCTCGCGGCCGGGGTCTGGACCCGGGATGTGGGCAAGGCACACCGCTTCGCGCGTGCCGTGCGGGCGGGCACCGTGTGGGTAAACACCTACAACCGCTATGACCCGGGCTCGCCCTTCGGTGGATTCAAACAGTCCGGCTTCGGTCGTGACCTTGGAGAGCGAGCCCTCGAGGAGTACACACAGACGAAGAGCGTCTGGGTGGCGCTGGACTGACCGAAACGGAGCCACGGAACGCGATGAGCAGCCGACAGCCTGATCCCAGAGATGCGCTGATATGCGGTGCAGTGCGCACGCCGGTGGGACGGCACGGCGGCGCGCTGGCTCGAGTTCGCCCGGACGATCTGCTCTCCGTCGCCATCTCCGCACTGGTGGGGCGGACAGGCGTTCCGACGGATCGCATCGAAGACGTGGTGATGGGCTGCACGAACCAGGCGGGAGAAGACAACCGCAACGTCGCCCGCATGGCTTCCCTTCTCGCGGGCCTTCCGGTGGAAGTGGCCGGGCAGACCGTGAACCGGCTGTGCGGCTCGGGACTGCAGGCGGTGGTCAGCGCCGGGCACGCGATCCGCTGCGGGGAGGGCGACGTGTTCATCGCCGGCGGCGTGGAGAGCATGTCCCGCGCCCCGTGGGTCACCCTGAAGCCAGAGTCCCCATTCCCTCGCGCAGCCCCCGTCTCCGCTGACACCACCGTGGGGTGGCGGTTCACCAACCCCCGCATGCCCGCGGAATGGACCATTTCCCTCGGCGAGACGGCCGAAGTCGTTGCCGATCGGCACGGCATCACGCGCGAGGAGCAGGACGCCTTCGCGGCCCAGAGTCAGAGGCGGGCCGCAGACGCGATTGCGGACGGCCGGTTCGAGGCCGAGATCGTCCCGGTCGAGGTGCCCCAGCGCAAGGGCGAGCCGGTGCTCGTCTCTCGAGACGAGCACCCCCGCCCCGAGGTCACGGCCGAAGGACTCGCGCGTCTGCGACCGGCGTTTCGGGATGGCGGGACCGTCACCGCCGGCAGTTCATCGGGTATCAACGACGGCGCCGCGGCCATCCTGGTGGCCAGCCGCGAGGCGGCGCTCGATCTCGGACTCCGGCCCCTGGCCCGCCTCGGAGCGGCAGCGGTAGCCGGGGTCGACCCGTCCTGCATGGGACTCGGGCCCGTGCCCGCCGTGCGGAAGGCACTCGCCCGCGCAGGCCTCGGTGTCGAGGAGATCGACCTGGTCGAGCTTAACGAGGCCTTCGCCGCACAGGCTATCGCCTGCATCCGTGAACTCGGATTGGAACCGCAGCGGGTGAATGTGAACGGGGGCGCCATCGCGCTGGGGCATCCAGTGGGGTTCACGGGCGCTCGGCTGCTGACCTCGCTGGTTCACGAGATGGAGCGTCGGGAGGCGGCGACGGGACTGGTGTCGATGTGCATCGGCGTCGGCCAGGGGATCGCCGCTGTACTTCACAATGAAGTTGATATCTGATGACTGAATCGCATGTATTGGTTGATGTTAGCGATTCCATTGGAGCGCTGACATTGAATCGCCCGGACAAGCTGAATGCCTTCTTCGGCAGCATGCGCGACGAGATCGGTGAGGCGCTCGAGGAGATGGCCGGCCGGGAGGACGTCCGGGTCGTGGTCATTACCGGACGGGGCCGGGCGTTCTGCGCTGGAGCGGACGTGGGATACATGGCCGACCTCCTGGAGCGGGGCGCCTACGACGAGGCGAACCTCCTGGTGACAGCCGGCCGAAGAGTGATCCGATCGATCATCGAAATGCCCAAGCCGGTGATCGCGGCCCTCAACGGCGCGGCGGCAGGCGGCGGCGCCAACATGGCTCTTGCCTGCGACCTCCGCATCGCCTCGGAGCGGGCCGCCATCGGCCAGACCTTCAATCGCATCGGCCTGGCCCCGGACTGGGGGGGAAGCTGGCTGGTGCCCCGCCTGGTCGGTCGGGCACGAGCCGCCGAGCTGTTCTTCCTGGCCGACATGGTCGGCGCAGAGGAAGCCGAGCGTATAGGCCTCGTAAACCGGGTCGTGCCGCACGGCGAGCTGGAGGACACGGTCCGTGAGATGGCGACTCGGCTCGCCGCCAAGCCGGCCCTGGCGCTCGCTCTGGCCAAGGAGGCCCTGCGTCGCTCCCTGTCGGCTGACCTGGACGAGATGCTGGACTTCGAGGTACGTGCGCAGGACGAGGCCTTTCGATCCCGGGACGCGCTCGAAGGCACCCGGGCCTTCATGGAGAAGCGCGCGCCGCGCTTCGGCGCTGATGGGGGTGACGTCGGATGACCAGAGTGAATCCCGTCCGGCGAGCGACGCTGGACGACCTCGACGAGATCCTGTCTCTATGGGTCCATTATATCCGGGTCCACAGGGCAAATCCGGCGTACCGCCACATGCCGCCGGACGCGGTGCGAATCCGACGGGCCCTGTTCGAAAGCCACATTCGCGGTGAGGACTCGGACGTGTTCGTCGTCATGGGATCGGACGGTTCGCTCGAGGGGATGCTGACCTGTTTCGAGGAAGAGAACGCCGCCTACTTCCACCCCCCGAAGTACGCTCGAATCCAGACCCCCTTCGTTCGACCCGAGGCCCGCGGGCGAGGCCTCCTGAAGCGGATGCTGGACGAGGCCTATCGCTGGGCGCGCGAACGGGAACTCACCGAGACACGGCTGTTCGTGAGCGCAATGGCGGAAGCCGCCAACCAGCTGGCCGAGGAACACGGATTCGAGGCCATCGCGGTGATCAGGCGCAGGCCCATCGAGTGGGACTATCCCTCGGATCCAGGTAGGGCCCGGTGAGCTGCGACACCTTCCCTCCCCCGCGGGGACCGGTCGTGGTGATCGGCGCCGGGACCATGGGTCATGGCATCGCTCACGTGAGCGCGGCCGCGGGCTTCGAGACGCGGCTGTTCGACGTTGACGCCGGGGCTCGGGCGCACGGCCTGGCACTCATCGAAGCCAATCTCGACCGGGGTGTCGAACTCGGGAAGGTGGAGCCCGCCGCGCGCAACGAGGCCCTCGACCTGCTGAGCGAAACGGGGGACCTGGCCGAAGCGGCGGCGGGGGCCGAGCTCGTGATCGAGGCCGTGCCCGAAGATCTGGACCTGAAGCGCCGGGTGCTCGCGGAGTTCGCGGCTCACGTCGGACCGGAAGCGATTCTCGGCTCGAATACGTCGTCGCTGTCGATCACCCGGATCGGCGAGGGCCTGCCGGGACCGGAGAGGCTGGTGGGGCTCCATTTCTTCAATCCGGTCCATATCATGTCGCTGGTCGAGGTGGTCCGGGGCGATCGCACCGCCGAGCGCGTGGTCGAGCGAGCCAGGGATTTCGTCGAGTCGCTGGACAAGGAGCCCATCATCGTCAATGACTCGCCGGGCTTCGCCTCGTCCCGCCTGGGAGTGGCGATCGGCCTCGAGGCGATTCGGATGCTCGAGTCGGGCGTGGCTTCGGCGCACGATATCGACCGGGCGATGGAGCTCGGATATCGACACCCCATGGGACCTCTTCGACTCACGGACCTCGTTGGACTCGACGTCCGCCTGAGGATCGCGCGCTATCTTCACTCCGAGCTCGGCGAGCGGTTCCGGCCTCCGCCTCTGCTGGAGCGGATGGTCGAAGAAGGGAAACTGGGACGAAAGACGGGAGAGGGATTCTATTCGTGGTGATATTGAGGAGGGGGACATGAGCGACGTGTTGCTGCTCGAGAAGCTGGAGGGGCGGGTCGGCCTGCTCACCGTGAACCGGCCGGACAAGATGAACGCCCTGAACAACGAGGTGCGGGACGCACTCTTCGCGGCGCTCGAGGCGCTGCGACACGACGACGACGTCCGGGTGGTCGTGATCACCGGAGCCGGCGACCGTGCCTTCATCGCGGGTGCCGACATCGGAGAGTTCAAGGACGCGGGCGCAGTTGAGCAATACCGATCGATGCAGGAGAGCAACATCTACTCGCTGATGGAGGACTTTCCGAAGCCCATCATCGCGATGATCAACGGGTTCTGCCTGGGCGGGGGCTGTGAGCTCTCCATGGCGTGCGATATCCGCATCGCCTCGGACCGGGCCAAGCTGGGTCAGCCCGAGGTGAACCTCGGTATCATCCCCGGGGGCGGCGGCACTCAGCGCCTTCCCCGCCTCGTGGGCGAGGGCCGGGCGGCCTTGATGATCATGTCCGGCGTGTTGATCCGAGCGGACGAGGCGCTGGACATCGGGCTGGTCGACTCGGTCTTCCCCGCTGACGAGCTGCGCGAGAAGACGCTGGAGATCGCCCGCACGATCGGCTCCAAGTCGCCGGTCGCCCTGCAGGCGGCCAAGGAGAGCATCCTCGCCGCCCGTCGCATGCCCCTGGACGAGGGCCTGAAGTTCGAGCGAGCCTGGTTCGGGCTGCTGTTCTCCACAGAGGACAAGGAGGAGGGCGTCGGCGCCTTCCTGGAGAAGCGCGAACCGGAGTTCACGGGCCGGTAGGAACATACCGGACCTCCTGCAACGAGAAACGGCCCTGACCGCGTAAGGTCAGGGCCGTTTTTCATGGCTCGCCGAGCTGGGTTGCGGGCGACCCCGCAACGATCAAACCTGGACGATGCTCACGATCTTCCGCCCGCCCCGCTGATCGGCGAACTGCACCAGCCCGTCCGAGAGCGCGAACAGCGTGTCGTCGTTGCCGCGGCCGACGTTGCGACCCGGGTGAATCCGGGTGCCACGCTGCCTGACAATGATGTGTCCGGCGCGTACCCGCTCGCCGCCGTACTTCTTCACACCCAGGTATTTCGGGTTGCTGTCGCGTCCGTTTCGGCTGGAGCCGACACCCTTCTTATGCGCCATGACTACGCCTCGTCACGATTCTTGATGGCTTTCTGAACGTCACTCTTCAGGATCCGGCCTTCCTTGCCCGTGCCCTCGATCGTCGCGAGGTCGAGTCCGGCCTCTTTCGCCAGTTCGCGCGCCGAATCCGTGATGTCGAACTCGGCGACGGGCGCCGTCTCGACTGCAGCCGGCGTCTCCTCGACCACGACCTCGACCGGCGCCTCGGCTTCGGGCTTGGGAGCGGCCTTCTTCGGCGCCGCCTTCTTCGCAGCGGCCTTCTTCGGAGCTGGCCTGGCGGCATCCACCTTCGGCGCCACTGACTTGCCCGATCCGAATTCTATGTCCACGACCCGCACATCCGTGAAGCCCTGGCGATGTCCCTGCTTGCGACGATAACCCTTCCGCTTCTTCATCTTGAAGACGACGATCTTGTCGCCCCGCCCGTGGCCGATGACCTCGGCTGCCACCGCGGCGCCCTCCAGGGACGGCTGTCCGACGATGACCTTGTCGTCGCGCTCCGCGAGGAGCACGTGATCGAACGTCACACGGTCACCAGGCTCGGCGTCCAGCGTGGGCATCCGCAGCGTCGCGTTCGGCTCCGCGCGGAACTGCTTTCCTTTTGCCTCGAATATCGCGTACATCGTCATCTTCTGAATTCTAGGGTCCAATTCTGATCCGTAGCCCAATAAACTAGAAGCTTTCCGGGGTGGTGTCAATTTCGCCGGAGCGGCCCCAGGCAACGATCAGGCGACAGCGTATTTGCTTGTCACGTCCGTGTCGGCGGGGCCGGCGAGAAGCTTGTATTCGTCGTGTCCCATCAGCGGATCGTCTCGAATGTCGAGCTCGATGCTCAGCTCACTGGCGATACGCTTGAGGAACCGCGGCTCCTGCTCCAGCAGGAACAGCGCCACCTCGGGGTGGACCCGAACCGTGATGTCCCTCTTCTCTCCCACAGAACGTGCCCTGCGAATCGCCCGCTCCAGGCGTCGGACCACGGTGTCCGGTGCGAGGACCCGACCCGTGCCCCCACAGCTCGGACAGGGCTGGGTCGCGGTCTGGACCAGGCTCGGACGCACTCGCTGCCGGCTCATTTCGAGGAGTCCCAGATCGGAGATCGGGAACATCTTCGTCCGAGCGCGGTCCCGCCCGAGGTGGCTTCGCATCTCGTGCTGCACCCGGTCGCGGTTCTCCTGCTCGTCCATGTCGATGAAGTCGAGCACGATGATGCCGCCGACGTCCCTCAGTCTGAGCTGCCGAGCGATCTCGGCCGCCGCTTCGATGTTCGTCTTCACGATGGTCTTCGCCGGGTCCTTCTTCCCGGTGTAACGACCCGTGTTCACGTCCACCGCAACCAGGGCTTCGGTGTGCTCGATCACTATGTATCCGCCGGACTTCAGGTCGACGCGACGCCGAAAGGCGGCCCGGATGTCCTCCTCGATTCCGAATTCGTCGAAGATCGGGACCTCTCCGCGGTACAGCTTGACTCGATCCAGAAGTTCCGGGCTGACCTGTCCGAGGTAGGACTTGATCTCCTGGGCCAGTTCCTCCGAATCCACGGTGACGGAATCGACCTTCTCGCTGAACAGGTCGCGGATGATCCCCGACGTGAGGGTCGCTTCCCGGTGCACCGCGGCAGGCGCCTGGGAAGAGGACACGCGCCGCTGGACCTTCTCCCACGTCTTGCGCAGTGACTTGAACTCAGCGACGAGCGTCTTGCTCGTCAGCTCCTCGCCCACGGTCCGGATGATGACACCGCCCTGGCCCTTTCCGATCGCCTCACGCGCCATCTTCCGAAGACGCGTCCGTTCCTCCCGGTCGTCGATCTTCCGGCTGACCCCCACGTGCTTCGAATCGGGCATGTATACGATGAAGCGTCCCGGCAGCGATACCTGGGTGGTGACCCGCGGCCCTTTGGTGCCGATCGGCTCCTTCGTCACCTGAACCAGGAGTTCCTGGCCCCGTTCGATGACGTCCTGAATCGGGGGGTACTTGCGGTTCCGGCGGTTTCCATTGCGCCCGCCGTTACCGCCCCCGTTCTCGTCGTCGTCCTCCTCGACCTCGGAAACGTCCGAAACGTGGAGGAACGCCGATTTCTCGGTTCCGATGTCGACGAAAGCGGCTTGAATGCCCGGAAGAACGGCTTCGACCTTGCCGAGGTAGAGGTCCCCGACGATGCGCGCCTCGTCGGACTGCTCATTCATGAGCTCGACGAGGCGACCGTCCTCGATAATGGCCACCCTGGACTCGGTGCCCAGGGCGTTAATCACGATCTCGCGTTGCATTTCTGCCCGTATCCCGTCTGCTCCGGTGCGCGGAGCGAAGCCGCCGGCGCCATGGCGCGGACGGCTAAAGTCCGGCGCGACGCCGTCCGGTCACCCTCGGGGCCGGCGACGAAGCGCTCGTATTCTCATGTGCACAAAGAAACGGGGCCGCGATCTGGTGCGCACGGCCCCGGGTCCGACGATCAATGTAGGGCCGAATTGGCCCCGCGGCCACCGATGTAGCCGGTCAGGACAGGTCGCTCAGCAGTTCCCGGGCGATCACCATTCGCTGGATCTCGCTGGTCCCCTCACCGATCTCCAGGATCTTGGCGTCCCGCATCATCCGTTCGACCGGGTATTCCCGCGAGTAGCCGTACCCGCCGTGCAGCTGGACGGCCTCGATCGTCGCGTCCATTGCCGCCTCGGACGAGAAGAGCTTGGCCATCGAGGCTTCACGCTTGTGCGGTCGGCCCTCCTGTCGCAGGCGGGCCGCGTGGTACGTCATGAGGCGGGCCGCGTGAATGCGCGTGGCCATGTCGGCCAGCTTGAACTGAACACCCTGGAAACGATTGATCTTCTTGCCGAACTGCTCCCGCTCGTTCGTGTAGCGCAGAGCCTGCTCCAGGGCTCCCTGGGCCAGGCCCACGGCGTGCGCCGCTATGCTGATCCGCCCACCGTCCAGCGTATCGAGAAACACCCGGAACCCGTCGTCCTCTTCGCCCAGGAGGTTCTCGACCGGGACATGGACGTCCTCCATGATCAGTTCCCGTGTGTCCGACGCATTCCACCCCAGCTTCCGCAGCTTGTCGCCCGCGGAGAAGCCCCGCATCGGCTCGAGTTCGTCACTGTGGCCGAACCCGACTTCGCGGGCACGGTCGAGGTCGCAGGTCTCCTTGGTCATGATGAGGGCGCTGACGCCCTTGTTGCCCTTTCCCGGAGAGGTGACCACGGCCACCACGAAGACCTCCCCTACCCCGCCGTGCGTGATCCACGTCTTCTGCCCGTTGACGACGTAGTGATCTCCCTGCCTGACCGCGGTAGTGAGCATGCCACTCGCGTCGGACCCCGAACCCGGCTCGGTGAGGCCGAACCCCCCGATTACCTGGCCAGACGCCAGCGGGGTGAGGTACTTCTCCTTCTGAGCGTCGGTGCCCCACCGGTGGATGGGGGTGCCGCAGAGCGACGTGTGTGCCCCGACGGTGATCGAATGGCTGGCATCGACGCGGGCCAACTCCTCCGCAACGATCACGGAAGCCATCAGGTCCATGCCGGCCGCCCCGTATTCCTCCGGCCATGGGATGCCGAACAGGCCCAACTCCGCCATCTTCGCGGCGTTGTCCCACGGGAACTCCTCCCGATCGTCCATGCCGGCGGCTACGGGGGCGATCTCCGCCTCCGCAAACTCCCGGACCATGTCCCGCAGCATCAGGTGGTGATCTTCCAGGTAGAGGTCGAACGCGGTCATCCGGGTTCCTTCCGTTCGGAGTTGGCCGACGGCCAGCGGGCCGCAGCCGGAGCTGCAGAGAAACGCGGGCGACGTCCGCTGAACGCCGCCCGCCTCAAGTTAATCCGCCGTCCTGCCGCTGGAAACCGCGCCAGCCGCTCCGGGTTCAGATCGACGGCCGCTCGTACCTCTCGAGCCACTGGAATCCGAGATCGTCCCACCGTGTCAGGTACAGAGTCCCCTCGCCGAAGCCACGCAGCGAGCTGCGGGACGGAATCGTCACGGACGCGACGAGGTCCCCTTCCCCATCGAAGACATCGAGGACCGGGGCGTCCCCCGCCGGGACATACCGCTCCACCCACAGGTAGCCCAGCGGATCGACGCGCACGGATCCCGGGTTGAACGGTGGCTTGACCTCGGGCCACTCGAAGCGGTCCACGCCCGGGGCTCGGCCGCCCCCACGTCGCATGCTGGCGTTCATCACACCGTTCTCGTTCGACACCATCATCATCATGCCGTTGGCCGCGAGTTCCTCGGCCCACGTCTCCTTGTCAGCTTCCTTCACCGACACCGGCTCGTACGGCACCGGGGGGCCCGAGACGACCGAACCGTCCGGCCGCACCCAGTCCACGTGGTAGTCACCGGATCGGACCACGGCCACGGAACCGTCGGGTCCCACCGACCAGCCGTCCTCGGGACTCAACGGGACCGGCCGGATCTCCTGTCTCATGTCGTTCGCGCCCCCGGATGTGCTCTCGGTCACGTCGGCCAATTTCACGCGAATCACGGGTGCGGGATCTCCTGCCGCGTCAGGCTGCCACCGGACGATGTCGGCCGAGTCGCGGATCATGCCGTCTCCCCGGGGCTGGTAGTAAAGGAAGCCGCCTCCATCCACGGCCTCAGGGATGATGATCTGCAGGCCCACATCCTCCTGCTGCACGATCGGCACGGTGCGGCCGAATCCGTAGTCCGACCCGATGACCGTCATCCGTCCGTTCCCGAGGTCCACCATCAGCGTCGAGTCACCCGGCCAGCCGAAGAGACCGTCCGGCTGCCGGTACTCGTCCGGCCCCTGTCCCTTCTTCGAGATGGTCTCCACCGCCGTGAGCCCGGGATCCAGCGCGTACAGCCTCTCTTCCAGCGCATCAGACACGAGCACCCGACCGTCATCCAGCTCCCGGATACCACCGATCAGGCTGAACGGCTCGGCGTAGGCACTGCTGGGCTCCTGGAGCGAGATCACCTCCTGCCCCGCTGCGGCCCCGGGACCACACAGCACCAACGCACCCGACGCCAGGATCGCAGTCACGCGCGCTACCGACCGTTCATACCCACACTGCTTCATCGATTCCTCCGCATTCTGTCGCCTCGACGGGCGTGCCTGTGTCTCTCACGAACATCTCGTAGACGTCCGGCCGGCCATCACGGTTGCCCCGCCGTCCCGCACCGGTCGCAACCGGCGCAGCGGGGAGCCGGCTCGCCGAAGTACCGAGCGATATACGCTCTCCTGCACCGACGGGTCGAAACATAACCCATCATCGCCCGCAGGCGGGCCCTGGCGCGTCGCCGGACTTCGGACGTTCGAGGGCCCCCATCGCGGATCAATCTGGACTGGATCGCGCGGTCCCGTGGAGTGGCCAGCAGCACGGCGTGAGCCGACTCCCCGTCACGACCGGCTCGGCCCGCCTCCTGTACGTACGATTCCAGGGCGCTCGGCACGCCGCAGTGACACACGAGCCGGATGTGCGGGTGGTCGATCCCCATCCCGAAAGCACTCGTCGCGCACACCACGCGCAGACGGCCGCCCAGGAATCGCTCCTGGACGCAGCGCCGGGCGTCGCTCTCCATGCCGGCGTGGTAGTACGCCGCACGCACCCCGAGCCGGCAGAGCGCTTCGGCCGCGTGGGCCGCACCGGATCGGGTGGGCACGTAGACGATTGCGGCGCCCGTTCGATGCGATCGGAGGACGCGGCGAACCGAGACGCCGACCCGGCCGATCGCCTCGGCCGCGGAGCGTGTCCGGACGGCAGTCCACCGGATGTTGGGTCGATCGACCGACGCGACCACCCGAAACGGGTCGCGCAGCCGCATGCAACGCTCCACATCCGCCCGTGTGGCGGGGGTGGCTGTAGCCGTGAATGCCGCGATCGGCGGGCGACCGAACCGCTCCGAGAAGTCTGCGATCCGACGGTACGCAGGCCGGAAATCATGTCCCCACTCGCTGATGCAGTGGGCCTCGTCCACTACCAGCCAGGTTGGACGCCGGCCGGCCCATACGGATTGGAACTGGCGTCCGTCGAGCATCTCGGGGGACACGTACAGGAGACGCAGCTCACCGGCTGCCAGAATCCGGAGCGTTCTGCCCCGCACATCGGGTGGCGTAGCGGATGTCAGCTCGGCCCGGGGTCATCAAGGCGGGAAGTTGAAAACAGATCGATTTTCCAGCCCCGGTCGGGAGGACGGCCAGCACGTCACGCAGCCGCAGCATGGCATGGACGATCGGCCGCTGATACCGCCTGAAGCGTGTGTGTCCGTAGACCCGGAGCAGAGCGGACTCGGGAGACTCCGAACAAGTCTCGGTTGGTGGTGTCGCTGGATCATGCATGACGTTGGGTGGCGCACCGCGCTCAAACAGCCCTCATCACGGGCGGGTCGGAAGACGCCCCAGGCCGACTTTCGGACCCGGACCGCTCTGTTGATGCTCCGATGAACGGGTCCCGGCAACGTCCCGCCGCGTCCGGGACCGGAAGGGATGGAGGCGGGAGATGGCGAGTCCGAAGCGGCGGGAGTTGGCCCTGGATGTCCTGGTCGGCCTGATGGCCATCGTCGCCCTGTCGTTCGTGGTCCGGGAGCGTCTGGTCCCCTGGATCGCCGAGCGGTCGGTGGTGGACCCCGGCGAAGCCGTTGGCGAAGCGCCCGCCCTCATCGATGCTCAGACGGGTGACTCCCTTCTGTTCCGGCGGGACTCGCACAATCTGCTGCTCGTGTTCCGTTCCACGTGTCCGACATGCCAGCAGACGGCGCCCGCCTGGAGGCGCCTCTCCACGAGCGCAGAATGGCTGACCACCGCCATCGGGCTCGAGGACCCCGAGGGAGCCGTTACCTACTCCCGTGTCCACCTTCCGGCGGCCCGGGTGGCTGTGCCGGCGGACATCGATCGATTTACGAGACGTTTTCGCATCGGCGTCGTCCCGACGACGCTCGTCATAGATCGCGGCGGCCGACTGGTCGCTCGACATGCCGGTCCCCTGGAGGAATCCGACGTGGAGGCCCTGTCCGGCCTCGCGCTGTCCTCCGCCCCCTGACTTCCCTCGAAAGGAGATTCCGGATGAAGAGACTCTGGCTCGTACTGGCTCTGGCTGTGCTGTCGGTGCCTGCGCCCGCGAGGGCCGCGGCGGAAGCCGCCCCTGCGAAGTGCCAGGACTACTGTGCCGAGATGGCTGCGCGGAGCTGTGACCGAATCGACTCGTGGAAGTGCACCTGGTACATCCTCGGCTGCCTCGCGGGCTGCAACATCGCGTCCCTTTGACCCCGCACGCCGGGGAAGGAGTCACACATGACGAACAGGATCAGACTCTTGAGCGCCACGTTGGCCATCGCCGCGCTCGGAACCATCCCCCCGCCGCCGGCTGAAGCGGCGACCGACAAGAGTTGGTGCATGACCTATTGCGACGCGATCCACCTCGGGTGCCGCAAGACCGTGGGATGGTTCGACCAGGATGCCTGCGAGGAATGGAAGAGGGGATGCCTCGATGGGTGCCGGGTCAACGACTGACCCTGCGGATACTCGCGCTGGGAGGACGCGGATTCAGCCGCGTCCTCTCAGTCCTCCGCGACCTCGTCGTCGGCATTCCTGCGCAGGACGCGAAGGGCCAGGGCCGAAGCCAGCACTCCCACTCCGAGTCCCGAGGTGAATTCGCTGTCCAACAGAACACCGACGTACCACAGCACACCACCGGTTACCGCCATGACCATCTGGAACCGCAGCCAGTAGCGGGCTTCCGGCTTCATTCGACCAGCGGGTCGCTCACCGGGGCGAGGTCGGTCTCCGCTCCCCACGAGATCACCCATGCCGCGACCAGCCCGGCGACCGCGTTGCCGAGCAGGACGAAGGGGAACGTCAGGAAACCCTGCCGGACGCCGAGCAGACCGAGACCCAGGAATACCGGGTACACCACGAACAGGGTGTAGAAGCTCGGCAGGAGGCTGAAGGTCGTCCCCTTGCCGGCGAACTCGTCGCCCGGAATCACCGGATATAGGGCGCCCAGGGCCAGGCCCCAGACGGACCCGTAAAGAGCCCTGAACAGGTACTGCCCGGCCGACAGTTCGACGTCGATCCCTACTCCCAGCAACAGGGTCAGACCGATGCTTCCAGCCGCCTCTGTCAGTACCCCGTGCACCAGGCCGGCGAGCACACCGCCGAGCAGACCGAGACCCAGCCTGGAGGACAGGTCCAGCGAGCCCTCCACCGCCGGTCCGAACGGCCGACCGCCAATCGCGACCGCCAGCAGAGCGAGCGCGCCCACCAGCAGCAGAACTCCTCCCTCGACGCCCAGTCTCGTGCCCAGATCCAGCAGCCCTATCCCGCCGAGCGCGGCGGCGATACCGACGACCCCGAGGGCCACGGCCGTGGTCGAAACTCGATTCCGGCCCTCGATGGGCTCGGCCGCTTGTTCACTCATATGATTCCCGCCCCTGTTTCGTGTTCAGCGATCCGCTCGCTCGAGGAACCGGCGGACCCCCTCTCGACAGTCGTCGGTCTCGCGCGCGATCACGTTCACCCGAGCTCCCTCGTGGATGGCCGCCTCGAAGCTGGCCCCTTCGATCTGGTACAGCAAGCGCTTGGCGAGAGCCACCGCACTCGCGCTGCGGGAGGCCAGAGACTCGAGGAACGCCGCGGCCTCCTGATCGAACGTCTCCGCTTCGAATACGCGGTTTACCAGCCCGAACCGGTAAGCGGTGTCCGCGTCGATCGAGTTGCCCAGTGCGATCATCTCGAAGGCCCGCTTCTCTCCCAGCGAGCGCCTGAGGATCGCCATGACCATCGCCGGAACGAAGCCCAGCCGTACCTCCGGGTAGCCCAGCCGAGCGTCGGATCGGGCCAGGACGAGGTCGCACGCAGTGGCGAGGCCCGCTCCCCCGGCCAGCGCCTGCCCGTGTACGAGGGCGACGACGGGCTTCGAGATCTTGCGGATGAGAATGAACAGTTCACCCAGCGCCATGGCTTCCGCCAGGCTCACTTCGGGCCCGGCCTCCACGGCCTGTTGCAGTTCGCGAAGATCCGCCCCGGCACAGAAGTCTGGACCCGAACCGGCGATGACGATCACCCTGACGCGTTCGTCGGACTCGGCGAGATCGATCGCTTCCTTCAGTTCCTCGACCAGTGCTCGATTCAGCGCGTTGCGGCGCTCGGGCCGGTCCAGGGTGACGCGGGCGATTCCCGCAGCCTCGTCCACCGAATACAGGATCTGAGAGGCCAAAGCGCTACTCCTCTCCGGGCGGACGACCCGGGATCTCCCCCGCAACCACTCGGTCGCAGACTGCGACGACATCCTGGGGTACCTCCAACTCGAGCGCCAGGATGCCGGCGCCAAAGGTCTTTCCCTGGGCATCGAGCATGAGCGAAACCGTCCCGCCGCCGCCCAGGGACTCGTGCAGCAGGAAGTTCAGTGCGGAGAGGTTTGGCAGCTCGAAGCGCTCCACGGCACCACGACAAACGCCTGCGAAGTGCGCCTTCACTCGCTCCGGGGTGACCTCGGAGACCAGGTGCTCGTACGCTTCGGGCGCCAGAGCGATCACCCCGATGTTGGCGGTGTCCCCCTTGTCGCCCGATCGGGCGAACGCGATACGCGAGAGAGGAACCCTCATCCGTTCAATTCCCCATGCCGGAGGATCTCAGGCATCGCATACCTCGACGCGAAGCTCGGACTCGACAGCCGTCCGGTCGATCAGGGCCGGCCAGTACGCCATCACCTCCTGCACCCGCGGCCGCCCACCGGCGAACCCTGTCACCGAAGGCGGGCCAGCGAGAATGAGTGGAGCGATCTCGCGAGTGAAGGCCTCGACTGGACCCCGGTCGGGAGCCCGCACGCCGACGCGCAGTCCCACCTCGGGAAGATCCGCCGCCGAAGGGCCAGGCTCCAGGCCGAGACATGCGCCGGCTCCCACGAACTCCGTTCGGATCTCGTCGAAGGCCAACCCGGCCCGGTCCAACCGCGCACGCAGCACTTCGTCTGCCCGGCGGGCTTTGGACAGGGCATCCGGACCCGCGTAGGTGAGGCTCCCGGTGGCCTTGAATCCGTCGTGATAGGCGATGGACACCTTGAGCAGGTCCGTGCGCGGACCGCCGGTGACGCCGCTCACCCGCACCCGGTCTCCTCCCAGGTCTGCCACCCGCACCGTTCCGAAGTCGGCCACGCAATCCGGCGTGATGTAGTCCGCCGGGTCACCCATCTCGTATACCAGCTGCTCGGTGACGCTGCTCCAGGTCACCCTCCCACCCAGCCCGGGATGCTTGGTGACCACGAACGTACCGTCCGCCGTCGCTTCGATGATCGGGTAGCCGGGAACCGCGAGGTCGACGCCTCGCCAGTCGAACAGGGTGTTGCCGCCCGCGGCCTGCGCCCCGCACTCGTTGATGTGACCGGCGACGACGCCCGCCGCGATGCGATCCCAGTCGTCGTGCGCCCATCCGAATTCGTGCACCAGCGGGCCATAGGTCAGCGCGGTGTCCGTCGAACGCCCGGTGACGATGATGTCAGCGCCCTGCTCGAGGGCCTCCAGGATGGGCTCCATGCCGATATAGGCGTTGGCGCTATAGACCCGCTCGCTGATGTCGGACAGAGGAGCCCCGGTCTCCATGTTCCTGAGCTCGTGGCCCGCACCGAGCAGATCGCCGAGCCGGTCCATCAGGTCATCGCCGGTGACGATCGCGATCCGCAGTGGACGCGACGTCGCCACGTCGGCGAGACCCGCCACCAGGGCGTCACGGCAGGCGGCCGGGTTCACCCCGCCCGCGTTGGTGACCACCCGCACGCCTCCGTCGACGAGTTCGGGGGCGAGATCCAGCATCAAGGGCACGAAATCGCGGGCGTATCCGGCCGCCGGATTCTTCACGCGCTGTTTCTGCAGGATGGACATGGTGATCTCGGCGAGGTAGTCGAGCATCAGATAGTCGATGTCTCCACTTCTCACCTGGAGCTTCGGGGCCTCCTGCCAGTCACCCCAGAATCCCTGACCCGACGCCACCCGCACGATGGGCCCGGCCATCAGGCGTGGTCCGGAAGGGTGAAGGCGCCGATGTGGGGTGCCGGGTTCTCGAGGGCCGTGCGGAGGGCGAGGTCCAGCACGTCGCGCGTCTCGTCCGGCGCGATGATCGCGTCCACGTACCCGCGCGCCGCCGCGTAACGGGCATCGAGGTTGCGCTCGTACTCTTCCCGCGTGGCCTCCATCGCGGCCTCGGTGTCCGCGTCGAGCGGAACGCCTTCCTCGCGCGCCTTGTCGATCTTCGGACCGTACACGGCACGTACCGCCGACTCGCCCTCCATCACGCCCATCCGGCCCGTGGGCCAGGTGAAGATGAAGTCCGGATCGAACCCCTGTCCGGCCATCGCGTAGTAGCCCGCTCCGCTCGCGTGCCCCGTGGTGAGAACGATCTTCGGAACGCGGGCCACGGACATCGCCTCGACCATGCGGGCCCCCGCCCGGATGATCCCCGAGTGCTCGGCCTCCGTCCCGACCATGAAGCCGCTCACATCCTGCACGTACAGCAGCGGGATCTTGTGCCGGTCGCACATGTCCATGAAGTAGGCGACCTTCTCGGCGCTGTCGGCGTAGATGATCCCGCCGAACTTGGGCCGCCCGCCCTTCGGGTCCTTGAACATGCCGCGTCGATTGGCGATCACGCCCACGCGCCGACCCCGCAGGCGGGCCACTGCCGTGAGCATCTCCGGTGCGAACCCCGCCTGAAACTCGTCGAACCGGCCGGCGTCGAGGAACGTCTCCAGGACCGCCTCCAACTCGTACGGCTGTCGGTGGTCCTGCGGCATGAGGTCGTAGGCCTCACCGGCCGGGCGCACGGGCGGCTGCGGCTCGTCGACCGGCTCCGGAAGCCGCGCGGGGGAAAGATCGCTCACCAGCTCCCGAATCTTGGCTATGCACGCCTCGTCGTCGGGCACCTCGAAATGGGCCACACCGCTGATCTGATTGTGTGTCGAAGCGCCGCCCAGCACCTCAGCCTCGACATCCTGGCCGGTGGCGCCCTTCACCAGGTTCGGGCCGCCCAGACCCATGAAGCTCGTTCCCTCCACCATCACGATCACGTCCGACAACGCCGGAAGGTACGCGCCGCCCGCAATGCACGGCCCCATCACGGCCGAGATCTGCGGCACGTCCAGGTAGTGTCGCATGATCGAGTTGTAGTAGAAGAGTCGGCTCGCCCCGTACTTGCCCGGGAAAACGCCGGCCTGGTACGGCAGGTTGATCCCGGCTGAGTCCACCAGGTAGATGATCGGCACGCGGCAGCGCATGGCGATCTCCTGGGCCCGCAGCTTCTTGGGAATCGTCTCGGGCC
>JBDHBK010000023.1:0-12108 GCA_039592635.1 Gemmatimonadota bacterium | reverse complement strand
GCCCAGGAAGCCGACTGGACCGAGGTCCGGGCCCGGAGGCAGGCCGGCTCCATCGAGTCGGTGACCGTCAACGTGGAGTACATCGCCGGAGAGCTCCGGGTCGGGCCGACGGAGGGCGGTCTCCTGTACGACACGCACCTCAAGTACGACGCGGCCCGCATGCGCCCCGAGCGCGACTGGTCCGTGGACGGCAGCACGGCGCGTCTCAAGCTCGGTTTCAATGGCCTCGATGACGATGGAGACGTGGAGATCGAGTTCAAGGGCGACGAGCACGGCTTCCTGGAGCTCGGACTCAGCCAGGTCGTGTCGACGGATCTGCGGATCGCGGCCGGGGCGGCGCTCAGCGAGGTGGATCTGAGCGGGATTCCGCTCACCGGACTGGTCTACAAGACCGGGGCATCCGAGACGGAGATTCGCTTCGAAACGGCGAATCCGGTCGGCATGGAGCACCTGGAACTGGCGGTCGGCGCGGCGGAGTTCTCGGCATCGGGACTGGGAAACGCCCGCTTCGAGGAGTTGAGCTTCACTGGCGGGGTCGGGGATGTCACCCTGGACTTCACCGGTGACTGGACGGCAGACGCCTCCGCCTCGATCAAGATGGGACTCGGCAGTCTCACCCTGGTATTCCCGGAAGACCTGGGCGTGCGGATCACCAAGAGCGGCTTTCTTTCGGCCCTCGACGCGCCGGACTACACCAAGGTGGACGGTGGCTGGCAGTCGCCCGGTTGGGATTCGGCGTCGCACCACCTCGAGATCCGCCTGGTGTCGGCCCTCGGGAGCATCGAGGTCCTGCAGTAAAGACTGATTCCGGATCCGCCGCGCGTCGCCCCGGCGCGCGGCCGTTCCCGCCGCACTAAGTTCTCACCGCATGATCTCGGAATCGACGTTTCTGCTGTTGATCGCGGTCTGGACGGGCATCGGCGTTGGCACGTTCGTCCTCCTGCAGTTCGTCACCGCTCCCTTCGGCAGGCACAGCCGCACGGACTGGGGTCCGACCCTCCCCAATCGGCTGGCGTGGATCATCATGGAGTTCCCCCCGGTCAGCCTGTTCCCCCTGCTGTTCTTCACGGGGCCGACCGAGAAGACGTCGCTGCACTATCTCTTCTTTGCCCTCTATTTCGGCCACTACCTGTATCGTGACCTGGTATTCCCGTTTCGCATTCGCACCTCGGGCAAGCGCATGCCGTGGGCCGTCTGCGCCTCGGGCGTGTTCTTCAACCTGGTCAACGTTTCGATCATCGGTGGATGGCTCGGATGGTTCGCGCACTTCGACCCCGGCTGGTGGACGAGTCCGCAACTGATTGGCGGCCTGACGCTGTTCTTCGTCGGTCTCCTGCTGAACTTCCGCAGCGACAACATCCTCATCGGCCTGCGGGAGGGGCATGACACCGGATACAGAATTCCGGTGGGAGGCGCCTTCCGCTGGGTTTCGTGCCCGAATCACCTGGGCGAGATCCTGCAATGGGCTGGCTTCGCCCTCGCTGCCTGGCACCCCGCGGCCCTGAGTTTCGCCGTGTGGACCGCCGCGAATCTGCTGCCGCGCTCCGTCGCGCATCATGAGTGGTACCAGAAAGAGTTTCCGGACTATCCGCCCGAACGGAAGGCGGTCATCCCCGGGCTGTTGTGACGGCGGCCCTTCCCCCCGTAACCCACATTCGCGACCTTTGGCCGCATGACCACTCCTGGATACCAGCGATTCTTTGCAGAGCTCAAGCGCCGTCGCGTGTTCCGCGTGATGGCGGTATACGGCGCCGTGGCGTTCGTCATCCTTCAGGTCGCGGACATCGCGCTGCCCGGCCTAGGGCTGCCTGAATGGACCATCACACTGATCCTGGCGCTCACGCTACTCGGCTTCCCCTTCGCGGTTGTCCTCGCCTGGGCGTTCGACATGACGCCCGAGGGCATGCAGCGGACCGCGGACGCCACGCCCGCGGAGTTGAGCCAGATCATCGCAGCCCCGGCGTCGCAACGTTGGCCCGCGGGGCTGCTCGCTCTGGTAGGCATGACCGCTCTACTGGCCGGGGCATGGTACGTGGGCAGGCAGTCGGCTCCGGAGGCGGCCGCGGATCCAGCCGGTAACGCAGCTGCGGCAGCAGGAGTCTCGTCGACGTCAATCGCGGTGCTTCCGTTCGTCAACATGAGCTCCGACCCGGAGCAGGAGTACTTCTCGGACGGTATCTCCGAGGAACTGCTGAACCTGCTGGCTAAGATCCCCGAATTGCAGGTGGCCTCACGGACTTCGGCCTTTTCCTACAAGGGGAAGGACGTGAAGCTCGCCGATGTGGCGCGCGACCTGAACGTGGCCCACGTGCTCGAGGGATCGGTCCGCAAATCCGGCAACCAGGTGCGCGTCACCGCGCAGCTAATCAAGGCCGATGATGGTTTTCACCTGTGGTCGGATACGTGGGACCGCTCGTTGGACGACATCTTCCAAATCCAGGACGAAATCGCCGCGGACGTGGCCGCGCAACTCAAGGTCACGTTGCTCGGAGCCGCTCCCGCGGTGGCGGAGACCGACCCCGAAGCCTATGCGCTGTTCCTGCAGGCGAGGCAGCTGGGCCACCAAGGCACGGCCGAAGGTTATGAACAGTCCGTCGCGCTGTATCAACAGGCGCTGGAGATCGACCCCGACTACGCGGCAGCATGGGCTGGAATGGGCCACACTTACAACCAGCAGGTGTTCGCCGGCCTGCGACCCTTTGGGGAAATCCGCCTTGGACGTGAGGCGACCAATCGGGCGCTTGCGATCGACAGCGATCTAGCGCCCGCCCACGCTCAGCTCGGCTGGATCGCTAACAACTTCGACAACGACCCGGCAACGGCGGTACGGAGCTACCAGCGCGCGCTCGCCTTGGATCCGGCCAACGCGGACATTATGGTCGAAGCCGCCATTCTGGCCCGTGACCTCGGCCGCCTGGACGAGGCCAGCGCGTTGCTGGAATACGCAGTCGCTCGTGACCCGGTGAACCCCCTCGGGCATCAGAGCCTGGGCACCACGTACCTCTGGGCGGGGCGGTTGGATGAGTCCATCGCATCGTATCGCTCGGCACAAGCCCTGAGTCCGAGCCGCATCGGTTTACAGTACAACATTGGCCTGGCACTGCTCTTGAGGGGCGAGCCGGACTCGGCGCTCGCGGCCTTTGCCCTGGAGGAAGGCGACGAGGAGTACCGGGTCAAGGGCACCGCGCTTGCCTTGCACGACCTGGGCCGAGCGGAAGAATTCGAGTTGGCTTTCAGCGAGCTGCGAGAGAGATGGGGCAATCGGTGGCCCTCAGAGGTGGCGCACGTCTACGCCTGGATAGGCGATCCAGATGCGGCTTTCGAGTGGCTGGACAAGGCAGTCGATCAGAACGAGGACGGACTCAACACCCAATTCCTCAGGATGTTCTATACTTCGGTGCACGACGACCCACGCTGGCAGGCTTTCCGCGAACAGACGGGTACTTCAGAAGAACAGCTGGCCGCCATCGAGTTCGAGGTCACGCTGCCGCAGTAACCTCAGTCGCGGTGCGTCCTGACGCTCACCCGATCGCCGCGGCCGGCTGACAGCCGCTCCGCCGCGTTGCCGTTCCGCACCGACACTTCCAGCGTACCGCCCGAACCGATCAAGGCCAGCAGCTCCCCATCCTCGGCCGCCATGTAGTGCGTCCTCAGACCGGACACTTCCACGCCCCCGACTTCCACCAGGGCCGTCGGACTGACCCACGCGCTTGGGATGTCGGTGATCAGGTTCCCGAACCGGTCCACGTGCCACACGTGCCCGCGCACCGCGGCGCCCAAGCGCTCGGGCGCCGGAAGGTCCAGGCGAACGAGTCCCGCCGCATCCAGGGAGGCCCCTACCCTGTCCGGGTCGCCGCCGCCCGCCAGCCAGGCCGCCGCCGGGGCGAACAGGTCTCGCCCATGGAACGTGACACTGGCCGGCGCCAGGCCGAGGGACTCCGTGTCGATCAACCGGGCCCGTGAAGGCTCGCCGGGGATGGCTCGAGTGACCAGGCCGTTGTCAGGACCGACGAACCAGCGGCCGTCATGCTCGAGGACCACGGCCCGGCGGTCTCCGCCGACCCCGGGGTCCACGACCACCAGGTGCACAGTGCCGTCGGGGAAGCGCCCCCATATTCGGCCCAGGACCCAGGCGGCCCCGGGTATGTCGCCGGGCTCGATGTCGTGCGTGACATCCACCAGGTGGGCGGTCGGGCAGCGCTCCAGGAGCACGCCCTTCATCTCGCCCACGTAGCCGTCGCGGGTGCCGAAGTCGGTGATCAGGGTCACGATGGCCATTGGGCCTCCCACCGGTTTACGTTTTGCTCAGACGACGCGGTCCACCCAGCGCCCGCGTCTCCAGATCCACAGGGCCGCGAGCCCTCTCGCCACGGCCGTGCCGCTGATGGTCCACCAGATTCCGGCCAGGCCCAGCGGCCGGACGAGCAGCGGCGCCAGCGGCAGCCTCAGTAGCGTCAGGACGCTGGACGGGATCCAGGGAATCAGCGAATACCCGGCGCCCTCCATACTCATCTGGAGCACGATCTCCAGTGCCATGAACACCTGCGCCACAGCCACGATCCGCAGGTAGCTCGTGCCGGCAGCAATGACGTCGGGGTCCGTGGTGAAGATGCTCATCAACTGTGCAGGGATCAGCAGGAATGCCAGCCCGACGATGCCCGTGAGCGCGACGGCGTAGCCAGTCGCCACTCTTCCTGACAGCACGGCCCGCTCCTTCGATCCCGCCCCGAGATTCTGACCGACCGCGGTGGCCGCCGCCAGCCCGAACCCTATGCAAACCATGTAGCTCAGGGACTCGACCTTGTGGCCGACGCCGAGGGCAGCAAGGGCCCCCGTGCCGAATTGGCTGGTGAACCGGGTCAGGATGATGTACACGAACGAGAACAGGGCCCCGCCAGCGGCCACCGGCAAGCCGATCCACGCCATCTGCAGAATCGGGCGCAGAGAGGGCACGGAACGTCTCACCAGGCCGCGCTGCACCATCCACCGGTATCCCACGAAGCACCCGAACGCCCGCGTCACCAGGGTCGCGAGGGCGGCGCCCTGGATGCCCATCTTGGGAAACGGTCCGATCCCCAGGATGAGGAGCGGGTCGAGAATCGTGTTGAGTCCAAGGGATACCGCCAGCAGGATGAGAGGCGTGCGCGTATCCCCCGACGAGCGGAAGGCCGCCTCCATCACGAAATAGGTAAACACGATGGGGGCGCCAGCCAGGTAGACGGACAGGTAGGCGCTGCCCTGCACCGTGACGTCGGCGGGGGTGGCCATCAATTGAAACAGGGGCGTCAGCGTGAAGAGCCCCAGGAGGCCCAGGCCCACGGAAAGGGTGACGGCCAGCAAGAAGGCCCGGTAGACGGCGACGGCGGCCTCGTCCGGTTTGCGCTCGCCGTGCCTCCGGCTCGCCACCGCCGTGAGCCCCACGGCCGAGAGCTCGGCCATCGAAAGCATCATCCACACGGTGAAACCGGCCGTGCTGACACCCGCCAGGGCGTCCGGGCCGAGGCCGCGACCGACCCAGAAGGTGTCCACCACGTTGAACAGGCCCTGCAGGAGGGTCGCTCCCACGGCGGGTCCCGCCAGGCGCAGGACCGACCGCCGGACGGAACCGGCGGTGAGATCGACCCGGGAACTCTCGCTCAGGAGACTTCCGCACTCCCGGCAGCGGCTGCGACCCGGGCTTCCACGACGTCCGCGATCGCCTGCAGGGCCTGCCCCTCGGGAGCATCCGGGCGCCCGATGACCGTCGGCGTTCCCCGGTCACCTTCCTGACGAACCGCCAGGCCCAGCGGGACCGCGCCGAGGAAAGGCAGCCCGAGGGAGGCGGCCAGTCCTTCACCACCGCCGGACCCGAACAGGTCGTGTGTCGATCCGCAGTCGGGGCACACGAACCCTCGCATGTTCTCGACGATGCCAAGGACCGGTACGTCCACGCTCTCGAACATCTTGATTCCCTTGAGGACTCCGGTGACGGATACATCCTGCGGCGTGCTCACCATGACCGCCCCGTCGACCTTAACCAGCTGGACCAGGGACAGCTGTGCGTCCCCGGTGCCGGGTGGAAGGTCCACCACCAGGTAGTCCAACTCGCCCCACACCACCTGGTGCAGGAACTGGCGCACGATCCCCATAATGATCGGTCCGCGCCACACGGCCGGAGTCTCTTCGTCCACCAGGAAGCCAAGACTCATCAGCTTCACTCCGTGCGCCTCAACGGGCACGACCTGGTCGTCCTGGATGCGGGGCCTCTCCGTGGCCCCGAACATCGTCGGGATGTCCGGGCCGTAGATGTCGGCATCCAGCAGGCCCACGCGGTAGCCCTTCTTCGCCCAGGCGGCCGCAAGATTGGTCGAGACGGTGGACTTACCGACGCCGCCCTTCCCGGAGCTGACGGCCACCACGTGGCGGACTCCGGCCAGCGGCTCGGCCTCTGACGGGTGCCGCGATGCCTCCTCGCGACTCACCTGCCCTGCGGACCGCGGCTGCGCCCCGGCCGCTCCAGCGGCGGCCGGCCCCTTGGGTCCAACCACCGGCAGCGACTTTCGACCGGTTTTCCCGGGCTCGCGGGGCCTCGGGGCGGCCGGAACCGTTCCCTCGGGCGGCGAGGTGGCGGGAGCGGCCGCCTCGGCTGTGCGCACCTCCACCCCGCTGACTCCCTCGACGCCCGACAGGACCAGGCCGACGGTGTCGGCGAGAGACGCGTCATCAGCGGGCCGCAGGCCCAGCAGAACGGAAACGGCTCCTGCTTCGTTCACCTGCACATCACCGACGAGCCCGAGGCTCACGACGTCCTCGTCCGCCCCTGCGGGCCTCACCCGGCGGAGGGCGGTTTCGACACGTTCTCTTATGGACTGCACATCCATGGTTCAGACATCCGTTTCTGTTCGGGTCACATACAGTGCGGAGCGTCGGGGTCGTCCCGAGGATCCGGCGATCGCGTCAGGCGGACTCCACCGACTCGACCGACCGGACTTCCGGCACCTGCATTCGAAGACGCTGCTCGATGCCGGCCTTCAGGGTGAGCATCGACATCGGACAGGCGTAGCAGGCTCCGACCATGCGAATGCGGACGATACCGTCCAGCTCGTCGAATCCCACCAGCTCGATGTCCCCGCCGTCCGCACGGATGGCGGGCCGGATCGAATCGAGGACTTCCTCGATCCGCTCTTTCGCGGAGGCGTTCCGGGTGGCGGCGCTGCTCTCGTTCATCGGCACTTCGAGTGTTGGTTCCTGCGGCCGCGGGGGCCGCTCAGAGAATCGTCTCAGAAGCTATTGACGCTGTAAAACACCGTCAACGACGCGGGGTTTCCGCCAGCGCGTCCACGAACCGTCGTACGATCCTCGCGCCGTGCTCGCGTCCGTTCTGGATGAAGATCTTGTTGGCGTCGAAACCCGCCGCGAGCACGCCCGCGATGTACACGCCGGGAACATCGGTCTCCATGCTCTCCGGATCGTGGCTCGGGATCCCGTTCGTGGCGTCCAGGGTGACCCCCAGCCCGCGCAGCAGGCCGGGATCGGGACGGAATCCGGTCATGGCGAGGACGAAATCGTTCTCCAGCCAGCGCTCGGAATCGTCGTCGAGATCCCGCAGGAGCACCCTACCGGGTTCGATCTCCTCCACCCGGTGCGTCCACAGCGCCGAGATCTCGTTCGCCTCGATCCGGTTCCGGATGTCCGGCAGCACCCACGGCTTTACCCCCCGGTCGAATCCCTCGAACAGGTGAGTCATGGTCACGCGAGCTCCGGCGCGCCACGTGGTCAGCGCGGCTTCGACCGCCGAATTCCCGCCGCCGACCACCAGGACGTCCTGGTCGAAATACAGGTGCGGATCCCGGAAATAGTGCGTCACCTTGGGAAGATCCTCACCGGGCACCTCGAGCAGATTCGGCGTGTCAAAGTAGCCCGTCGCCACCACCACGGCGTCCGCCCGGTACGACCGCGATGCCCCGGTGAGGTGCCGGGCCTCGACGTGGAACGACCCGTTCGATCGCTCCACCGAGTCCACCGTTTCGTACTGCCTGACGTCGAGATCGAAGTGCTTTACGACGCGCCGGTAGTACTTGAGGGCCTCGGACCGCGTGGGATTGTCCCGCGCTACCACGAACGGCACGTCCTCGACCTCGAGATGGTCGGCCGTGCTGAAGAACGTCATGCCGATCGGATAGCGCTCGATCGAGCTGACGATCGGTCCTTTATCGACCAGGGTGCATTCCACGCCTGCCCGCCGGGCGGCCGCGCCGACCGCGAGGCCGCAAGGCCCGGCCCCGATCACGAGAATCCGGCCCGTATCCTGATCCATCATTCCGATCCGTTCACTCTTGCCGCCACGATCCGGATTTGCCTGACCGACCGACGAACGAAGCGTTCCCGCTCGAGCGGTACTTCAACCAGTTCGCCCGAGCGCCAGCGGTCGTTCAGATCGCGATAGTGACGGCTGAAAGGGTTTCCACTCTGACCAGTGGGGATGAGGAAGCGCCCGGTCGGACCATCCGCCCCCAGTTCGGCGATGAAGCGTTCCGAGGGACCGTATTCGCTGACCCACGGCGGTGACCAGGACGTCGAGTCGAGGGCTTCCCATTTCCGGTAGTCGTCCGGGCGCACCGTGTTCGGCCCCCCGGCCGAAGGGTAGGGTCCGATGGAGAACCCGAACAGGCGCTGCAACCACCGGTTCTTCCCGATCGGATGCGCGTGACGCTCGTGGTGCAGCTCTCCCCACGTCGCCTCTCCGACGGCCAGCATGGCGTCCCTCATCGCCTGCTCGGACAGTCCCTCGAGGGTCTCCGTCTCCGGGGTGCGCACGTCGTCGATCCAGGGACTGGAATCGCCCTGCTCGAGTACCGAGATCAGGGCCTTGGTGGGGAAGAAGCCCCACGCCGGGTTCTCGGCGTATTCGTCCGCCGCGATGAGCGTCCTCAGCCGATACAACCAGGAGTAGAACAGGGGCGCCCCCGGGGAGTCCCTGTTCACCTGGCCGTCCCACGCCTCCAGCCGCGCGATCGCGTCCTCCTCTCCCATTCGGCGGGCCGTCTCGACGGCGAGCACACGGTACCGTTCGCCCAGCGGACTGTAGACGTCGCGCTGCAATTCGTACACCGATTCCACGTCCCAATCGCTGCGCGAGGCGAGCCGGTCCGAGATCCGCGCCGCCCGGAAGGGCGCCGCGTAGTCCGTGCTCACCGCCGTGCCGAGGCCCGGCGCCTGCAGGTTGTTCGCGCTTGCGAAGAAGCCGGCCGCAGGATCGTAGCCCGACGGGTGCATGCCCGGCGGCCAGGTTCCGCGGAAACCTCCGCCCATGCGCTCGGCAGCCACCGGGAGCGAGCCGTCCCATTCTCCACGCACGGGGATACGCCCTCCGAGCCGGTACCCGATGCGTCCTTCGACCGATGCGAACACCACGTTCTGATGGGGCTGCGAGAAACCACGCACGGCCCGGTCGAATTCAGACAGGCTCCCGGCCCGGTTCATGTCCCACAAGCCGGTGCTGCGCGCGTCCGACGTGGAAGCGGTCCACACGACCGAGAGGTCCGCCCCAAGGCCCGGCAGGGCGTCGCTGACCACGGGTCCGCGGACCGTCTCCCGAACCCTGACCACCTCGGGACGTGAGCCCCGCACCTGCAGGGTCTCCGCCCGGACCGTGTACTCGATCCATTGGCCGCCGTCCAGGTACCGCTCTCCGTCCTCCGACGAGGTCTCCACGGCGAAGTCCATGTCGTCGACCATGCCGTTGGTGTAGCCCCACGCCACCGAGCGGTTGTGACCGACGACCACGCCCGGCACTCCCGGCAGGGTGAACCCGACCGCGTGGTAATCAGCCGAGTCCGCGTGCAGGGCCGCGAGGTACCAGATCGCCGGCGCCCTCAGCGACAGGTGCATGTCGTTGGCGAGGATGGGTCGGCCGGAAGCCGTCCGGCGCCCCGAAATGACCCAGGCGTTGGAGGCCGAGCGGGCCGAAACCGACTCGAGGACGTCGAACGCCCGCCAGGTCGCCGGCCCCGTCCCCGGAGCGAACGGCGTCGCGGCCATGCCGGCCTCCGCAGCTGGCACGTCCGCGTCGGCGGTCGGGGGCGACGTCCGCACTCCTGCCGGCAGCGGCACCGGCCGGTCCAGTATGGTGGTCCCCCACTCCGGGTACGGCTGCGAGAGGACCGCGGCCTTCTCCGGCTCCATGTGCCGGGACGCCCAGTAGCGGGACAGATCGCGGCGCCAGTGGGAGAGATCGAGATTCATGACCATCCCGACGGCCATCGTCGAGACGGGATCCCAGGGCTCGGGTTTGAATCGGAGGAGAGAGAACTCCGGGGGGAGCGGCTTGCGAACGTCATGCAGCCTCGCGTTCACCCCCGCGGCGTAGGCCTGTAGCCGCTCCAGTTCGTCCGGGTCGAGGTTCGCGACCGCGCGCCCGGCGGCCCCCCACAGATCGAGCGTGCGCAGCAGGCGATCCGTCGGCACCTGGTCTCGCCCGAACAGCTCGGCCAGGCGGCCGGCCGCCACCCGCCGGAAGAACTCCATCTGCCACAACCGATCGGTCGCGTGGAGATAGCCGAGGGCCCGGAGCATGTCGGTCTCGTGCCCGGCCGTCACGTACGGAACGCCGAAGGTGTCTACCTGCACGTCCACGGTCTGGAGGATTCCCGGAACGCGGACGCTTCCGCGAGTCGGCAGCGCCGAACCGGCGAACCGGAACCAGCCGATCGTGATGAACACGCCCGCGATACACAGGAAGGCGCAAGCGCCGATGGCCAGCCTGCGGTACGAACGAGGGCGGCTCATTCCCGCGCGGAGGGGGGAGTGCCATCGGGAGCGTCGGGGCCTTCAATGCCATGCCCGTTTCCTGCTCGCTCCGCCTCGGCAAACGTGTAGAACAACGAGTGATAGGCCTGGCCGTCCCGACGCAGGAGACGCCGGGCGCACATCCGGTCGAGCAGCCGCCCGCAATCGCCCACTTCCATTCCAAGGGCTGGTGCGAGGTCGTCAAGGCACGCATGCCCGGCCTCGCAGACCGCGAGCCACAGGCGCGAGGCGACCGGTTCGACGTCACCGATCAGGAACGGTTCGCCCTGCGGCCCTTCGGCGGCCGCCGCGAGACCCCGGCGCCTGAGCGCTGAATCCATGGGGTCCACGTGGTGCTGGGCGACCCCCTTGAACACGAAGAAGTGCTCCGACTCGGCCGACACGTCGTCGACAGCCCGCAAGACCAGCTTGGCCACCACTTCGTCCGCACAACTGAAGTCGATGACCGCCACATCACCGAAGTCGAGGACGGTCAAGGAGGTGGCGCCGAGCTCGGAGACGAGCCCCTCGATCGACAGCCGTACGGCTCGCCCGGTGTGGCGGGTGACCAGGTTGCGCTGGTACAGACTGGCCACGGCGATATCGGGCAGGGGAGACGAACTTCCCGGGGTTTCCATCGTCACTCGTTCTCTACGTGTGCGGGCATGACAACAAGTATCTGCGCTCCGGGGAAATTCTCAAGACCTGTCTGCATGTGGACCAGGTCCCCCCACTCCTGGGTGGGGGACGCGATCATCGCATCTCCACTGCGAATCCCCAGTTCGCCGTGCCATCGATCCACCTGTCTTCGGATCGCCTGCAGACCCTGTCCGCGCCCCGGATCCCGGTGACGGGACTCTCCGTGCAGCAGGGCCCGCTCGAGGGCCATGCCGGCGGACCACCGCTCGCCATGCCTGCGGGAGTGCTCGGCCGACAGCGAGCCCTCGAATCCTATGCCGACGTCCATCACCGCGAGCTGAACGACATCGCGACCCAGGCGCTCACGGTAGTTGTAGGTCTGGGCGCACACCCAGCCGTCTGCCTCCGCGTGCTCGATGATGTTCTGGCACACCTCGGACAGAAGCACGCTGAACTGAATCACCGAGGGTCGCGCGTAATGAAGCTTGTTAAGCAGAATGGTCGCTGCGCGCTCGCGCACCTTCTCGACCACCGCGTGCACGTCGTGGTGCGATCGTATCGGGGTGATCTCCAGCAGGGCATCGGACGAGCCATGCGCTCGTGCCGGCATGGGCTCCAGGTCGTACACGTCGGGCGCGACGTGCCAGAAGTCCATTCGCTCCCAGTAGCCCCGGACCTCCCGATTGTCCGGCGCCTCAATGC
>JBDHBK010000022.1:0-12261 GCA_039592635.1 Gemmatimonadota bacterium | reverse complement strand
AACGAGGGCGAGAGATTCCCGACCTTCAGCGCGCTGGACCTTCGGGTGGACCGCCGGTTCAGCTTCCGGACCTGGCAGCTCGAGGTGTACGTGGACGTCCAGAACGTCTACAACCGTAACAACATCAGCGCCGTCCGCTGGGATCCGCGCACCGACGAGCCCGAGTTCAACGAATCGATCGGCGTGCTGCCCACGCTCGGGATCAACGTCGAATTCTGACACTACTGAACGTCCGGCTCACCGTTCGGATCGAACGGAAGCTCGTCCAGGTGCTCGATGTACTCGAGCGGGTCGAAAGGCAGGTTTCTGAGCCACGCCGGCGGGTCCGATAGTGCGATCGTCTCTGGGAGGGAAGTGGAGCCGGGCTCGAGATCATGACACCGGCCGTGCGGGCGATACGAAATTCGCTGGACTCGACGAAACCGCTGCCGGAGGAAATCCCTACGAAACCATTCTATCCTGGCATTTGCAGCCGGCAAAGCAGAACTATCATGTGTAGAATGAAGGGCCTATGTTTAGCGGTTCAGGACAGTGAATCGTGGCTGCCAGATCAGCATTGAGATAACCGGCGCGACCGTGCGTCATCATGGCTGGTGAGGCCGATGGAACATAGTCATACCGGCGGTCTCTTCGATCTACTCGACCTGAGGCACCCGCGGGTGCGATGGCTGACGCCTCTCGTCGTGGCGGTTTCGTGTTGCCTGGGCACGGCGACGTCCGGCCTGGCCCAGGAGGCCGATCCGGCCGCTGCGCAGGAGACACCGGAGCCACCTCTCCTTCGTCCACTTCAAGCCACCGAGATAGCCGACAGCGCGGTCGCCGTGCGCACCGTACTGCGCAATGCCTCGCGTACCGTTGACGCCACGACAGATCTGGCGGGAATCAGCGAAGGCCTGGCTGGCTCGAGCGACCGCGTCGCCGCTTTGGAGCGAGACAGCCGGGAGCGAATGCAGGCTGACGGACCCGGCTTCGCGCTCGAACAGACGGAACGCTCCTGGCAGCGTGTCGCCGACCAGCTGGGCGCCTGGCTTCGGAGGCTGTCTTCCAATGCGGCTGACGTGGGTTCCGCACTGGACCGGATCGACGCGGAAAAGCAGTTGTGGGAAATGACCCGGGATTCGGTTCGCGCTGGCGACGTGCCAGCGGAGGTGACTCGGGAAATCCGACAGACTCTCGCGGCGGTCGATTCGGTCCAGGACGTCGTGCGAGCGGCCCGGGACACGGTCCTGAAACTGCAAGCTGCTGTGAGTGAGCAGAAGACTCGCGCCGACCAGAACCTAGCGGACCAGCGCGAGGAGATCGCGAGACGGCGGGGGAGACTTCTCAGTATCGACAGTTCCCCTTTCTGGAAGGCTTTCGACCTCCCGGTTGAGAACCGCCGTCTCTCGGAGCGGATCGGGGCGACCCTGCAGTTGAACTACGTGTCGGTACGGTGGTACCTCGAAGAGCAGAAGGGCGAGCTACTCGGGAGCCTGGCACTTCTGCTGGCCCTGATCGCCGTGCTGATCCGGCTGCGCGGCGTCGCGGGCACACAGCTCGATCAGGACGAATCGCTCCGAGCAGTCGCCGGCTTTTTTGATCGTCCCGTCGCGGCCGGGTTCTTCATTGCCGGTCTCATCGGCTACATGGCCCAGCCCAATGCTCCCCGTGCCTGGAAAGCGCTGCTCGTCCTGGTGGTCGTCGCGGCGGTTCTTCGTCTGTTGCCCCGGATCCTCACGAAGTCGACTCGCTCGTGGGGCTACGTGGCGGCGGCTCTGTTCTTACTCCAGCAGACCGTCGTTCTGTCGGAGTTCGGGACCCCGGAGAATCGCCTGGCCTTACTTCTGCTGTCTTTCGTGGGAATGGTGGCATGCCTGCGTTTCATGACCTCTACGGTCCTCACGCAGACCACGCTCTCGAAGCGCTGGACTCTCGTGATTGGCGCTGCCGTCCGGCTGTCGGCGATCGCTTTCGCGGTCGGCATCATCGCCAACATCGTGGGCAGCGCGGGATTCGCAACCATCGTGACCACCGGAACGGTGCACCTTGCCTTCGCGGCGATCGCGTTCTGGGTGGCGGCGGTGGTGGTGCTTGCAGCGGTACGCATCGGCACGCGCACGAAGACGGCGGCTCGTCTGGGCATCGCAGCACCGCCCACCGCGGGCACCGCCCAGCGTGGCGCGCGTCGTTTGGTCGTTTCATTGACGTGGATCGGATTCGCGGCCACGACCCTCTCGGGCTTTGATGTGCTCGACCCGGTGATCACCGCCTTGACCAGGGTACTCGGTGCCGGGATTTCGGTCGGCACCTTCTCCCTTTCCGTAGGCGCTGTGCTGGTCTTCGGTGTCGTCATCTGGCTGTCGCTGAAGTTCTCCCAATTCGTCAGCTTCGTTCTCGGCACGGACCTCCTGCCGCTGATGCACCTGCGTCACGGGCTTCAAGCCGCGATCATACAGCTGACCCGCTACGCCGTGATCCTGATCGGTATCCTGGTCGCTTTTTCCGCCGCCGGAGTCGAAATCGACAGGCTCACCGTGCTGTTTGGAGCGGTTGGCGTTGGCGTCGGCTTCGGCCTCCAGAACGTGGTGAACAACCTCGCGTCGGGCTTGATCGTGTTGTTCGGGCAGGGGGTCAACTTCGGCGACGAAGTTCAGTTCGACCAATTCGCCGGTGTGGTTCGAGACATCGGACTGCTTCAGAGCACGGTGCGCACGTATCACGGGGCGGATGTTCTCGTCCCCAACGCGACTCTGGTCTCTTCGACGGTGGTCAACTGGACGCGTGAGTTAGCCGATTTGCGCCGCGTAGACGTTCCGGTCGGAGTCGCCTATGGCACCGATCCGAAGACCGTGATCGACGTGCTCGAGGGTATGGCGACGAAACATCCACAGGTCGTCAAGAAGCCCGCCCCGAAGGTCATTTTCCTCGGGTTCGGCGACAGCTCGCTGAACTTCCAACTGAACGTGTGGTTCCCCGTAGACCAGTGGTACGGTGCCAGCAGCGAAGTACGAGTCGCAGCGAGTGATGCGTTGAGTTCGGCGGGAATCGAGATCGCGGTGCCGCAGCGAGACCTCCGTCTTCGCGCTGTCGATGAGGAGGTGTCCATCGAAGTGAGCTCGCATAAGGACAGCTCACCTGAGGACAGCCCAGCGGGATGACAGGCGAGACGTGAACGGGCGACGGAGCGGGAGCGCGGGCTCGCCCTAGAACGCCTTCTCGATCAGGCTGCGCAGCAGATCGGACAGCGAGACCTGTGTCAGGACCAGGAAGGCGAACGGCACGAAAAGGGTCACGCCGAGGACCGCGATCTGGTGCAGGCCGAGCGGAAACAACTTCATCTGATGGACGAGGCCGTAATCGGCGCTGAAATCCGCCATGGCCGACGGATCCGCCGTATCCAGCAGCTTCGCTTCTTCCCCGGCTTTCCAGCGCGCATCGAAATCCTGCGCGAGGTCGATGCCCATGCGACCGTACTCGACAACCCCCCGACCCTTGGCCTGAAGCATGGTGGGCACGAACACGGCCAGGGGAGCGGCGAGCACCAGCAGCGAGATCGCCACGAAGAAGGCGACCTCGGGGCCAACCTGCGCTATGGTGGTGCCCGCGTGCAGCAGTTCGTCAGCGAGCGCTCCCGCGATGATCGCGCTCAGGGCTACGCCCACGAGCACGAAGAAGGCGTGTGCTCTCGCCAGCGGTGCAAGACCTCCGACCATGTCGGGATGCGCCGCCGCGATCCTCAGATCCATCCTCCCGAGTCTTCTGATGAACAGGCACCAGGACACGTAGCGCCACGCCCACAGCAAGAGTAAGAACGCCACCAGAGGCGCACTGATCAGTCCATACCACCATCCGGCAGGACTCCACGAGGCACCGTCGCCCGCGCCCTCCAACATCCAGCTGGAAAGGCCGCTCTGCGCCTCCTCGGGCCCGGCCAGCACGAACGTGCTCGCCACGACGAACGCCAGGACGAGCAGAAGAACCCCGGCGGCCGCCGATCTCACGCGGCGCTGCACGTCGGACTTGGCGTCCCCGTAGTCGGGCCTGTCGGCGTCCGGCACGAGCGCCGCCTCCTCCAGGTACAGCATCGCGGAGGCCAACCGCGCGCCGATCGCACGCGAGGCGAAGACGAGGAGCGGTACGACCACTACCAGCCGTGCGAGCGCGTCGAAATCGTGCAGGAACGGGACGTCGACGGCGTTTCCCCATGCCGTGCCGCGCCACGCGGAGAGGACGAACGGAGGCACCAGGACCACGGCACCCAGAACGAGGGCCGCCCATCGGCTGGCCCGCTCGGAATCCTCAGACATTCCGATCCGGTCGAGGAAGCGCTGCACCCACCCCGTGGGGTGGAAAAGGCTTCGTCCGGCAGCTGCGTCGGCCATGATCACGCTTCTTTCTCCGGAGTCTCGTCCCGGGCTCTCAGAACGACCATCCGAGCGATGTGGTGAAACCGAAGTCGTTCTTGTTGGCGTTGGCCCCCGTCGGGTCGCTGTCGAAGGCCTCGGTCACCCCGACATTGATGTACACGTTCTTCAGCACCTCACGCTTGGCGGTGAGGTTGAAGTTGATGCGCCATCTTCCCCAATCGCTCAGGATTGGGAGCACGCTGAGCCGACTCGACACATTGGTGTCGAGTGCCCCCCACGTGAAGTACTCGAGATCGGCGGAGATGATGAGAGGGATGGCGTTGTTCGCTGGGGCACCGGTGAACTCCTCGAGGGAGTATCCCGGCGCGACCAGCAACGCGAGATCGAGTTTGTTTGTCTGGACCATGAAACGGCCGAGCCCAGCCGCAAACGTGCCACGATAGTCCAGGCTGAGCTGCGAGTTCTGCTCCCCCACCAGGGCAAGAAACCAGAACCAGCGCTTCTTGAGCAGTCTCAGGTGGGACGCGTCGGCAGTGAGTCGACTGATATCCTCGGTGTCGTCCTGGCGACTGAACGTGGAATTGAAGCTCAGCTTTGTGAGCCCAAAACCCCTCCTGAGTTTACTGAGATTGAGGGCCTGGTGCGTGGAGTCCGGAGTTCGCCGGTGCGCATAGTGGACGTCCCCACTCAGGCTAAAATCGACTTTCGCGTTCTGCTGCGTGAAGTTGAACCCGAGATTGAGGCTTCCGTCGAGTGCGTCCCAGAAGGTGGGCTTGATGCGCTGCAGGGATACCACCCACTGCGTAGCCACGCCCACGCTCTCGCTATCGGTCTTGATCACCAGCGAGTCCTGCGAGCCCGGGGTGAGTGAGCCGAAGTAGAGCCGCCCGTCGTCAAGTTGGATCTCGAAGGTCTTGTCCGTCTTGATGTTGATGACCCTGGGCCACTTGAGGTACACCGTACCCGCCGCGTCTGTCTTGAACTCGAGCTGACCGCGCTGCAGCCCCTTGATCTCGCCAATCATGCGGTCGCCGGTGCGCACCGTAACCGAATCGGTCTTCTGGGCCACAGCGGACCCGGGCAGCACGAAGAGAAGGGCTGCGGCAAGGGCCTGAGTGAGTTGTCGGCGTCTACGGCGCGTCCCCTGGTTCATCTATTGACGATGCTGCGGGAAGTCCACGATTTCCGGCCGCACGGCACGGTAGGCTCGCTGCACACCGCACAGGACCACTCCGAGAATGGCCCCGTACAGGGCCACGATCAGGAGACCGGCCACGATATCGCCTGACCGCGGTCCCAGCGCCGCGAAGTCGGCCGAGATGTCCGGCCAGTGATCCTTCCATAGCAGGCCAACGACAACCAGGCCCGTGTCGTGGGCCACTGTGCGATCACACCCAAGGAAGATTCCCTCCGGCGCCAGTTCCTGGAGTCAGGCCATACCCGGACACCAGGCCCCGAAGTGTCCGGTCCGCGGTTCGGCGCTGCGACCGCGGGCGGTCCAATAGCTGATCAGCACATACTAGAGGCATTACGCGCGGCCTGCGAGTACGCTCACAGCGGAGGACGGGGCTTCACCGGCGGAGGTTTTCGAAGCAGCGACCTTCCTCCTACCAGCGCCAGGTAGAGGATGTAGCCGGCCGACGACGCCACCGCGGCCACGTACGTCATCGCAGCGGCCCGGAGAACGGATCGCGCCCCCTCCACCTCGGTCTCGTCCACCAGGCGCAGTGCTTTTACCTGCTGGAGCGCCCTCTTGCTCGCGTTGAACTCGACGGGGAGCGTGAGGAACTGAAGGAGCAGCGCTCCCACGTAGGCCAGCACGCCGATCTGTACGAGCCACGGCATGCCCAAGAGCGAGCCGGCGATCGCGGCGGGCAGACCGAACCGGGCCCCGGCGTTGGCGATCGGCACAGAGTACGTGCGGATCTCCATCGGCTTGTAGTCCACGTGATCCTGGATGGCGTGTCCCGCTTCGTGAGCGGAGATCGCGAGCGATGCCACACTCGGGGTGGCGTAGACGGGCTCCGACAAGCGTAGCGTCTTCGTACGCGGATCGTAATGATCGCTCAGCTTTCCGGGCACGGCCTCTACGGGGACTCTCTGCATCTCGTTGGCGTCCAGGATCTTCCGGGCCGTGCCGGCGCCCGTGATCCCGGCCGAGTTCCTAACGCTCCCCCATTTGCGGTACGTCGCGTCGAGCTTCTTCTTCACCACGAGCGAGAACAGATAGGCGATTCCCGCCAGGACGTAATAGGTCATCGGGCCTCCCTCGTTTCCGTGATTTCGATCATGTTATGCCTCATGTCCTCGAGAGCCTGCTGCCTCACCGTGAGCGACCCGGCCTGCGGTCGGTCCATGTCCGCGATCAGGCCGATGACCAGCGAGAAGGCGATCGCAAGGGCCAGGTAGTTGAACCCTCGGCCCCCTTCGTCAGGGGACGCTCGCGGGAAGCCATGAGGAGTTCAACGGCGCCCTGGCAAGCCAGAGCGAGCTCGGCCCAACTGCGGAAAGTAGGGAAAGCCCCGTCGGCCGACGGGGCTTTCCCTGGATGGACCCGGGTGGATTTGCCTCATATTCAGTGCTTCATCAGCAGCCGTTGGGCCTCCAATTCCATGTCTTCGTAAGTAACGGAGTCTGTATCGACTGCCACTGCTTGAATGATTCCACCCGTGAATCTGCCCGGTGTCTCGTACAAATCGCTGACGGCATCGCCGCTGTCCCAGCCGATGCACATGCCATCTCCTGACAGCGTGAACTTGGCAGGCTGCGTTCTCATCGGACCAGTGGCAACAACCTTGTCATCGACGTAGAGCCTGGTTGTTCCCAGATGCTCCCCATACTGGCCCGTGCTGTCCCGGGCGAACTCCATCCCGAGGGTGTACTTGCCGGGGGACAATTCGTCTGACACGAATACTTGCTCCGGTTTGATGCCAAGGAAGTTGTACACGTAATACAGCTTGTGGTCCTTGATGAAGAGCGAATGCCCCCCGAACCGGGAACCGTGGGCGAAGAGAACGCCGGACGCATCAGCATCCGTGATTTCGACGTTCGCCATGATCTTGTAAGACCGCCCCCGGATGTTGGCAGCGACACCCTCTGGAATCGCGGAGGTGCCAGGATAGTAGACATGCCTGTTGGTAGGCGGTTCGTTCGTGGGACGAGGACTTGTGAGAATGACCGCAGGAGGGCGGTCATCGAGCGGCAGTACGAAGTTCTTCTTCGCCTCTTCGAAATATGCAGCTTCCAGTTCCTTCACTTTGTCCGGGTATTGATCGGCAAGGTTGTTGGATTGTGCCCGGTCTTCGGCCACGTGATAAAGCTCCCATTCATCGTTCTCATAATTCCCGGTATTGCTGAATGGAGAGTGCAGCGAGGAGATCATCCAACCGTCTTTCCAGAGTCCACGGGTGCCGAACATGGTGTAGTACTGCACGTGCCTGTTCGTGGGATCATGGGGCTTGGCATCAAACGTATACACCATGGATTTTCCGGATAGAGGATACTGCTTGACTCCTTCGTAGACGTCCGGCATCTCGAGTCCGGTGATTTCAAGGATTGTCGGCACGATATCAACTGAATGGTGATACTGATGCCTGATCTCGCCTCGTGCCTTGATGCCCTTGGGCCAGGAGATCACAAGCGGATCAACCGTACCTCCAGCGAATTGTGAGTAACGTTTGAACATCCTGAATGGCGCCGAGGTTGCCATCGCCCAACCGGTAGGGAAGTGTTCGTAGGTATCCGGGCTCCCCAGAACATCGATCAACTTCATATTCTCTTCGATGGTGTCAGGGTAGCCATTGAAGAACTTGTTCTCGTTTACGGAACCGTTCGGGCTGCCCTCGCCGGAAGTGCCATTGTCGGCCGCATAGATGATGACTGTGTTTTCGAGTTGGCCGGTCTGCTCCAGGTAGTCAATCAACCGGCCGATCTGCGCATCGGTGAATTCAGAGTGGGCGGCCCAGACTTCCATCATCCGCGAGAACAGCCTCTTCTCATCGGCAGACAACGAGTCCCATGGCCGCACGGCATCCAGAGGATCAGCGACGCTGTCCGGCATTGGATTCATCGGCGTGAGCTCGGTGCCTTCCGGAAGAATGCCTCTCTCGATCATGCGGGGTAATACCCACGCCCTGTAGGCTTCATAGCCATCGTCGAACTTCCCCTTGTATTTCGCTATGTAGTCTTCGGGCGCGTGGTGAGGTGCATGATTTGCACCGGGATTGAACCACATGTACCAGGGCCTGGAGGGATTCGCGGACCTGTGGTCCTTGACCATCTGGATGGCTTGATCCGCCAGGTCCCTGGCGAGGTGGTAGCCCTCTTCCGGCGTGTAGGGTGGCTCGATGAATCTGTTGTCCTCGCTGAGGTCCGGGTACCACTGGTTGGTTTCCCCTCCGAGGAACCCATAGAAGCGGTCGAAGCCCATCCCGAGCGGCCAACGATCTCTGCTGGCGCCGGACGCTACATCTGTCTCGGGCACGTTGTGATTCTTTCCTAACCAGAACGTGCTGTACCCTGCATCCTGAAGGAGCTCGCCTATCGTCGCGGTCTCGTCCGGGATACGACCATTGCCGCCCGGAAAGCCTACGGCCGCTTCGGTAATGCTCGACATACCATTGAGGTGGTGGTTCCGTCCCGTCAGGAGTGTAGATCGCGTGGGCGAACACAACGCGGTCGTATGCCAGTTCGTGTAGATCAGGCCGCGGTCCGCAATCCTGTCCAACGTGGGCATGTTGACCCCGCCACCGTAGGGTGACCACGCAGCCAGGCCCGTATCGTCATACAAGACGAACAGAATGTTGGGGGCTCCCTCCGGGGCCTTCGCCGGCGTAAAAGGGGCCCAATCTGGTTTGGAATCCCGGATGTCAGTCTCAATCACCCCGTCGAACTGCGACTCGGGAGCTGATTCGGGCGTTTCTTGCTGTGCACAGCCATAGAACGCACCGATGACAGCGACCGCGAAGACGCTCGGTAGCATCCCAGTCAATCGTCTCCAATTCCTGTCCTCGAACAACATGTCGGTGACCTCCCTACGCTTTTCGATTCGGTTGCCGGCCCACACCATCCTCTAACGGCCCACGGTACAACTAGTGAATTCATTAAGACTACGTGGTGCCGTACGACACGACTCGCTGCCGTCGGGCAAAGTGGGCTTCACGACCCTCCCATCGTCCCTGTTCTCACCCCGCCTGATTTCCAGGGACGAGACTACGCATGCCTTCTGCAATGCACGGTCTCCGGAACCAGTTCCAGCCGTTCCGGGGCGATCGGCGCCCCGCACACAGTGCACACGCCATAAGCGGCCTCGTCCAGGCGCCCCAGCGCGGCCTCCGTCTGCCGTAGTTCGTTCAGGGCCTCCTGGATCCGGCCCTCGCGAATCTCTGCGTTCTCCCACTCGTGGGCGTTGTCGGTCTCGCCAGCCACGTCCCCGCTCAGCGCTGTCTCACGCTGTGTATCGGCCTGGAGTCGGTCCAGGCGCTGTGTCAACTCGTCGCGCTGGGCCTCGAGTCGTCCACGTACGTCCGCTTCGTCGTAACTCATGGTCACCCCTCTACTGAATCGGCGACGTGAGCCGCGCGATCTTCACGCCCAGCTTGAACCAGAACGACTTCTTGTCCAGCTCGCCCGGCTCCATCTGCCGCGAACGGGCGAAATCGGCCTCGAACATCCGCTCCACGTCTGAGACGAAAGCGGAATCCGCGATGGTGGCCGTGATTTCGAAATTCAGCCGGAACGAGCGGTTGTCGAAGTTCGCCGTGCCGACCGACGCGGACACGTCGTCGACCAGCATGGCCTTCTGGTGCAGAAAGCCGTCCGTGTACCGGTAGAACTTCACCCCTGTCTGCTTCACCTCGTCGAAGTAGGAGAATGCCGCGAGATAGACGAGCAGGTGGTCGGGCGTGTCCGGAATGAGGATGCGCACGTCCACGCCCCGGAGGCCGGCCAACTGCAGCGCGGCGATCACGCCCTCATCGGGGACGAAGTACGGACTCGCGATCCACAGGCGCTCTCGCGCCGAGTTGATGGCGTGGATGAACATGAGGGCGGCGGTCTCCAACTCGTCGGCCGGTCCGGTCGGAATGATCAGCACGCGGCCCCCCGGATCCGCCGCCGGTTTGGGCGTCCAATCGAGCTCGGGTATCTGCTCAGTGGCCCAGTACCAGTCCTCCAGGAACGAGACCTGGGCGGCGAGAGCGGCAGGCCCCTGGATCCGCACGTGCGTGTCCCGCCAGTTCCCGAACTTGGGGTCACGGCCCATGTATTCGTCGCCCACGTTGTGGCCGCCGATCCAAGCTTCCTCGCCGTCCACCACCACGATCTTCCGGTGGTTGCGGAAGTTGATCTGGAACCGGTTTCCCGATCCCTTCCGGCTGTGGAAGTCAGACAGCTCGGCCCCGGCCGCGCGCAGCTCCTCCTTGTACTCCTTCGACAGGTCGTGGCTGCCCACTTCGTCATACAGGATGTGGACGCGCACGCCTTCTCGTGCCTTGGCCACCAGGTGGTCCTTCACCTGGGTGCCCAGCTCGTCGTGCTTCACGATGAAGAACTGAAACAGGATGTAGTCCTGTGCCCGGTCGATGCCGTCGAGAATGCTGCCGAAGGTCGCCTCGCCGTCGATGAGAAGCTCGGTTTCGTTTCCGCGCAGGAAGGGGATCTTCGCCAGCCGCACGGCCGCACGGGTGGCTTCCACGTACCGTGCCTCGGATTCGGGTACGAAATAGGGCGCTGCAAGCACACCGGCGTTGCGAGCCACGTGTTTGATCTCGTTGTCCTCGTCCTGACGGGCGGTCACATAGCCCTTGAACCGGCTGCGACCGAGCACCCAGTAGGCGGGAACGCCTACGTACGGGAAGGTGTTGAGAACGACCGCCCAGGCAATTGCCCCCTGCGACGTCCGAGTGTTCCAGACCGCGTCGATCGACGACACGAATCCGATCAGGTGTGCCAGGACCACGACCGCTATGAGCATCCTGCGCCTCCGCTTGGGATCTCGGGACTTCTCGGGAGCCTCGGGGCCATCGGCTCCCCGGGACCCGCCGCGATGCTTGAGCCGGTTCCAGAGTCGGCCCCCGGCATTGGATTCTTCCGTCATGTGAATAGGCTCCGTACTTTCCCGTTCGAGGCGTGCCGTTGACACCCCTGCCTGCCCAGCCGGTATCGCATCGATGATAGTCAAGGCCGACACGCCGGCCAACATTCCGATGATGAGAGTGAAGATATCGGATTCGCGGACTTGCGGTTCTTCTGATGCTGCATGGACTGGAGGTCGGGGCGGGTTCTCTACTCCGAGTAAGCGAATCGCGCGAGGTGACCTGCCCCCAAGAGTGGTGCCACCAACTAAGTTAGTCCGGCGGCAAGTCTCGGACCCTGCAGCACGGGCTGCCTGAGCCACATCTTCGCGGGCCTGATCGTCTGCGGAGCGGGCGGGCGGTAGCCCAGGGAACTGTGCGGCCGGATGGTATTGTACTCCCTTCGCCACTGCTCCACGAGCACCTGCGCTTCCCGGAGCGAATAGAAGATCTCCCGATCCACGAGCTCGTCCTTCAGCTTGCCGTTGAAGCTCTCGCTGTAGCCGTTCTCCCACGGGCTTCCCGGCTCGATGAACAGAGTCTGGACGCCGACCCGCTTCAGCCAGGTACGCACCACCTTCGCCGTGAACTCCGGGCCGTTGTCTGATCTCAGGTGCTCGGGCGCTCCACGCGCCGCGAACAGCTCGGCCAGAGTGTGTAGCACGTCGTCGGACTTGAGCCTGCGCTCCACCGCGATCGCCAGGCACTCCCTCGTGTACTCGTCCAGCACCGTCAGCAATCGCACCGGCCGGCCATCGTGCGTGCGCGCCATCGTGAAGTCATACGACCACACGTGGCCCCGATGCGTGGGCCGCAGCCGGACGCAGGAGCCGTCGTTCAAC
>JBDHBK010000021.1:0-12302 GCA_039592635.1 Gemmatimonadota bacterium | reverse complement strand
CAGCTCGACGTTCTCGTACACCGTGAGATCGCCGATCAGGTTGAAGGCCTGGAAGATGAATCCGATGTGCCGGTTCCGCACCCGGGCCCGTTCGGAGGCCGTGAGGTTGGCGACGTCTTCTCCGTCCAGCCAGTAGCCGCCCTCGGTCGGTGTATCGAGTAGACCTACGAGGGACAGCAGCGTGGACTTCCCGCACCCGGAGGGTCCCATCACCTCGGCGAATTCACCGTCATGAATCTCAAGGTGGATGTCCGCCAGGGCATGCGTTTCCATTTCATCCGTGAAGAAGACCTTCTTGACGCCCTCCATCCGGATCAACGCCGTGCCGTTCTCCATGTGCGATCCTCTTCTGCTGAGACGCGCCTGGCGTCGGTTTTACCTGATGCGGACCCGGTCCACGTCGTCGTATCTGGACATGTCCGACAGGATGATGACGTCGTTCTCCTGAAGCCCTTCGACCACCTCGATCTGGTTCACCGAGCTGCGACCCAGCTGCACGGTGACTCTCTCTGCGGCGTTTCCGTCATCGACTACTCGGAACAGGCTCACGGTGCTGTGGCTCTGCCCGTACGCGGGCCGGCCGACGTGAAGAACGTCGGTCAGCCGCTCCAGCTCGACCGTGCCATCGATGTTGAGGTCGGGCCGGGCACCCGCCGGCAGGTCTCCTTCAAGAGTCACCTCGACGAGGACGGATCCCCCCTGCACGTTCGGGTCGACGCGTCGCACCCGTCCCGGAATCGTGTCGGTCCGCGTGTCCACGAAAGCCAGCTGACCCACCTGCACATCACGCGCTTGGGTCTGCGGAATCCTGAGCTCCGCCTTGAGTCTCTCGGGCCGGGCGACGCGAGCCAGCGTCGTACCGGATTGTACCCACTGTCCGACCTCGAGGTCGAAGTCCTGCAACACCCCTTCCGCTCCTGCCCTGACCTGCATGTTGGACGCGCGCTCCTGGTAGTACCGGTGGATATTGGCCAGCCGGTCCACCTGATCCCGTTGCACCGCGAGTCGCTCGCCGATGGTGGCGTTCATGAGATCGAGCTGAGCTTGCTGGGTTCGGAGCAGCTCAGCGAGGGCATCCGCGTTGTCCTGGGCGGTCTGGTGCTCGTCGTCCGATACCCACTCGTTGTCGACCATGCTCGCGTAGGCCTCGGCCTGGCGCCGGGCTTCCTGGAAACGGGCCCTGGCGTCAGCCACCGCAGCTTCCTGCGCAAACACGGCCGAGCCAAGCGTCTGTCGGAGGGAAACGAGGGTGGCGCGGGCCGCCGTCCACTGCTGCTCGGCCTCGAGCACCTGGAGCTCCACGTCGGGGTTGGACAGCACCACGAGAATGTCTTCCGCTTCAACCGCCTGTCCCGGCTCGAAGTGCACCGATTCGACACGGCCCGCCGTCACCGCGGCAACGAACTGCACTCTCTCGGGCACCAGGGTGCCGGAGCCTCGGACCTCGCGGACCATCTCGCCCCGCTCCACCGTTCCCTGCACGATCACGTTTCGGTCCGCCGTAGGAGCCGCGGGCTCGAGCTGCGAGAGCAGGAAGGTCACCACCAGGAGGGCCACCGCGCCGAGGCCGATGTAGATATTGCGCTTCTTCTTGCCTTTCGGCGCTCGCTTGATGTCCATGCGGGACACGCCGGACTCGGAGTTGGATCCCCGGTCGGTTCCGGATCCCGCACCCCTTCCTCCGCGGTCCTTCTTGAGTGACAGGCGACGGCGCTCGTTCCCTTCGATCACGCTCGGCCGGATGCGCTCGCGCGTGGTGCCGCTCGGCGTTGCTTCCGCCCTACCCTTTGGCTCTTCCATCTCTGTCTCTCGATGCTGAATTGCCAGTCGTCTCACCGCCACCGCCACGGCGGCACGAAACCCCGGCTTCGATCCCGTCAGTCCGACGGGTCGCGAAAGTAAGACATGTTGCCCCTCCTCCGTACCGGGACCCCGCAGTACGTGCCGATACGGTGAAGCGTTTCAACGGCAACGCTTGTGCCAGTGCAAACAAGTACCGTAATCGCCTGTGGATGTGTTCGATAGAGCACCTTGCAGGGTGAATCGTAACAGGGCCGCGTGTTCGGAACCGCGACTATGTGTACCGAAACCGAACACTTCGGTTCCGCCCGGTCCAGGCGAGTCCAGTCAGCGGAAAGCAGGATGCAGAACGGCGGCCCTTCGCTTTGAAAGACCGCCGCTTGTCCTGCACGCCCCGCGGGTCTCGCGACCTGGGCTCAAGGCGTCAGATGACATCCTCCGGGAAGTTCTCGAGAACGTCCTTGACCTTGTTGAGCCAGAAGGCGGCGATTGCGCCGTCCACGACCCGGTGATCGTAGCTCAGGGCGAAGTACGACATGTGACGAATCCCGACGACGTCGTTGCCCATGGTGTCCTGGACTACCACGGGACGCTTCTCGATGACGCCAGTTCCGAGAATGGCGACCTGCGGCTGATTAATGATCGGCATCCCGAACTGGTTCCCGAACACCCCGACATTGGTGATCGTGAACGAGCCGCCCTCGATGTCGGCGAAGTCGAGCGTCTTGGTCCGAGCCTTTTCAGCCAGTTCGTTGGCGCCGGTGGTCAGGCCCATCAGGCTGAGCTGATCCGCGTTCTTCAGGACCGGAACGATCAACTCCTTGCCGTCGGCCACGGCGACCGCAATCCCGAGGTTGATGTCCCGGTGGTAGACCACCCGGGTCCCATCCACGGATGCGTTCAGAATCGGATACTCGCGCAGGGCTTCGACAACGGCCTTCATGATGAAGGGACCGTACGTAAGCTTGATTCCCTGCTCGGCGAACTTCGGCTTCAACTTCTTCCGCAGCCGGACCACGTGCTCGAAGTCGATTTCGTTGACCGATGTCACGTGTGCCGAGACCCGCTTCGACAGGAGCATGTGCTCCATGGTGCGCAGCCGGACCCGGCTCATCTCCTCGATCGTATCTCCCTCACGGATCGGCACCGGCGGAATGCGGATGTCGAGGGTGGCTCCGTGAATCGGAACCTGCATCATGCCCGCCTGGCCGGGCACGGCTGGCGCGGCGGCTGGAGGTGGAGCGGCTGAAGGGGCCGCCGCCGGTGTCGCGCTGGGCGGTGCCGCGGGGGCCTCGCCGCGGGTTTCGATGTACGCCAGGATGTCGTCGCGCGTGACACGCCCGGCGATACCCGATCCGTCTACGTCGGCAAGGTCGACGTCGTGCTCGGCCGCGATCTTCCGGACCAGGGGCGTCGATTTGCCCTGGATGCGGTCCTCGCGCGACTCGGGGCCGCCTGTTGAGGCGGTGGGAGCCGGGACCTCGGTCGGAGCGGCGGGCTCTGTCTCAATAGCCGGTGCGGCTTCTTCTGCGACCGGCTCGGCTGCGAGCGGAAGAACCGGCTCCTCATCGCCCGGGTCGGCCGCGGGCTGCGGCTCCGGCGGAGACGCAGCTCCGCCCTCGGTGTCGATTCGTGCCACCACGGTGTTTACTTCGACCGTGGCCCCCTCTTCCACGAGGATCTCGACGAGCGTGCCGGCGACGGGGGACGGAATGTCCGCATCGACCTTGTCGGTCGAGATTTCGAACAGGTCCTCATCTCGCTCCACGGTCTCGCCGATCTGCTTGAGCCACCGCGTCAGCGTGCCTTCAGCGATCGATTCCCCCATCTGCGGCATGATCACATCGACCTTAGACATCTTTCGTTCCTTTTCCTCTCAGTACCGCCGTAGGACCCTTCGAATCGGGTCCCTTAGTAAGCCAGCAACCAGCGGGCTGCCGAAGCAATGTCATCCTCCCCGGGGAGGTAATAGTCCTCGAGCGTGGGTGCGTACGGGACAGGCGTATCGATCGCCGTGACGCGCCTGATCGGTGCGTCCAGCCACTCGAACGCCTCCTCGCACACCTGGGCCGTGATCTCGCCGGCGAAACCGCCGAAGCGAGGCGCCTCGTGAACCACCAGCAAGCGTCCCGTCCGCTTCACACTTTCCACGATCGCGCCGGTGTCGAGCGGTCGAAGGGTGCGCAGGTCGATCACTTCGACCTCCGCGCCGTCTTCGGCTGATATCCGATCGGCCGCCTCCGTGGACTTGTACACCATCGCACCATAGGTGACGATCGTGAGATCGGTCCCTTCCCTGTGGGTGCGTGCCTTGCCGAGGGGTACGATGATCTCCTCGTCAACCGGAAGCTGTTCCTTGATCCGCCGATACAGGAACTTGTGCTCGAAGAACAGGACAGGGTCCGGATCGCGGATTGCGGCGCGCAACAGACCCTTGGCGTCGTAAGCGCGAGCGGGGGCGATCATCTTCAGGCCCGGCACGTTCGCGAAGTAGGACTCTACGGACTGCGAATGAAACGGTCCCGAACGGGCGCCCGCTCCACAGGGACCCCGAATCACCAGGCCCGCACCGATCCCCGTCCGGTAGCGCGACTTGGCCGCGAAGTTGACGATCATGTCGAAAGCGGGTGCGATGAAGTCGATGAACTGCATCTCGGCGACCGGCTTCAGTCCCATGTGCGCCGCGCCAATGGCCGCGCCGACGATCGCCGCTTCGCTGATCGGCGTGTCGATCACGCGGTCGGGTCCGAATTCCTCCAGGAAGCCGTCGGTGACCTTGAATGCCCCGCCATAGGCCCCGATGTCCTCACCGAGCATGAACACGGTATCATCGGCCCGCATCTCTTCTTGCAGAGCCTCCCGGATTGCGCCCAGGTACGTGGTTTCAGCGGTCCCGCCGTTCTCCATCATGCTCCTTCCAGGCCGGCGGCTGGACGGCCGCGCTTCCCTGTCGTCAGTCCTTCGTATCCCGGTACCGCGCCTCTCGTCCACGGCACTTCCGCATCGAGGGCCGGATCGTCATACACGCGGGTCCGTGCCTCTTCCGGCTCCGGGTAGCCCTCCGAGAGGACCTCGTCCGCTGCCGCATCCAGTTCGAAGCCCACATCCGAGCGGATCTCATCGAGGGTCGAGTCCGATTCGAAGCCGAACTCGATCAGGTAGTCGGAGAAGCTCTGAATTGGGTCGTGGTCCTTCCACTCGGCGAGCTCGTGTTCGGGGACATACCTCTGAGCATCGTGCTGGGCATGGCCGAGCATCCGGTAGGTCTCCGCGACCAGAATGGTCATACCGTCGCCGGCACGTGCCCGGGCGACCGCCTGGGTCGCCGCGTCGTACACCTGGAGAACGTCGTTGCCGTCCACGGTCACGGCGGGGACTCCGTATGCTCCGGCGACATCGGCCCAGTTCTCCACGGCGGCCACTGCCGTGCTCGGGGTCCCGAACGCCCACCGGTTGTGCTCGAGCACGACCACGATGGGCAGATTCAAGGCGGCCGCCATGGCAAGACCCTCGTGCGAGGTACCCGTGCGACTGGCCCCGTCACCCTGAAACGTGAGGCACACGTTCGGCTCCCGTCGGTTACGAAAGCTGAGGGCTACGCCGTTCAGGACGCACAACTGCGTCCCGAGAGGGCTGATCGGTCCCAGAATGCCGAGCCCGGGAACCGTAAAGTGATTGGTGTTGTCCTTCCCGGCGCACAGCGAGGTGCCGCGGGCCGTGTACTGTCTCAGAACATCACGCGGGTCGAGTCCCCTGGCCAGAAGGGCCCCCAGGTCGCGGATCGAAGGCGCGATCCAGTCGCCGTCGGCGAGGGCATAGCCGCAGCCCACCGCCGTAGCCTCCTGCCCCAGACTCCGGTACAGGCCCCCGATCACGTGTCCCTGCTTGAAGATGATCTCCAGCCGCTCCTCCAGGGCTCGGGTGAGCCAGAGGTAGCGATACAGGGTGCGCATGTCCTGTCGGTCGAGCGCCTTCAGATGACCTTCCTCGCAAGAGGTATCACTGGAACCGAAAGCCAAGGTAAACGGCCCGACGGTCGCCTGCAAACAGCGCGACCGCAGCGCTTTACGTGGACGTAAAGCGACTGTCGGCTACCACGCCCGCGAACGGAGGGTCCGCCGCGACGTCGATCTCGTCGCCTTCGACCACCTCTCGCCGCACGTATCCGAGGCCTATGGGGCCGAGCCGAGGTGAAACGCACCAGGACGTAATGGCACCCACGACGCGCCCGTCTCTCGTTAGCGCGGTCCCGTGGGGTACGGGCGGTCCGGAATATGCCTGAGTGGGGCGAACCCCTCGCAGGTGTCGATTTACCTGGCCGCGATAGTGAATGCGCGCCACGACCTCCTGGCCGGTGTAGCACCCCTTTTCAAAGCTGACGGCAAGCGCAACGAGTCCGGTTTCCTGCGGAAGATTCTCGGCAGTGATATCAAGTCCGAATCGCGGGATCCCCCGTTCGATTCTCCAGATCTCGTGGTCGTGCGGGCTGGCCACCTCTACCCCCACCGCGTGCAGCGCGGCCTCGATCGTCCCGTCCAACCCGCCGTCCGTGAAGTAGAAAGCCGTGCCGCCGCCGAGTTCCGCCGGTCTCTCGACCCGGAGCACGCCGGCGGGGAGTTCGAGTTCAGCCGCGACCCCGGCGGCCCCCGGTCCCAGGAGACTGATGCGGCGGCCGTCCTCGAGCAGGGTCACGGACGCGAATCGGGGCGGCAGGTACGTGGCGAAGTGATCGAAGAGGCCGGGCAGCGCGACCCGGCTCACATCCAGCAGAATCGAGTCGTCCGCGCGAACGACGACGGGCACGGCCACTGGCCTGCCCCTGGAGGTGAGCATGAAGGAAAGTGTCGAGTCTCCCGGCTGCAGCGCCGTGACATCTGCGCTCAGCAGACCGTTCAGCACGGCGGCTGCACGTGTACCCTCGACCCTCAAGAGGACCCGGTCGGGGTCGACCCACATGGCCACCCTCGAGGTCAGGGCCTCGTAGCCCGGACCGGGGGCGAGGCTTCCGGAAGAACTTACGGGATCGGACATCGCGCTCAGAAGAGCCGGCCGCCGTTCGGTACGGGGCGTGTGGGCGTCAGCAGGATCGTCTCGCCTTCCTCGTCGGGAAGCCCCAGGGTCAGGCACTGGGACTCGAAGCCCGCGATGTTCCGGACACCCAGGTTGAGGACGGCAATGACCTGCCTGCCGACCAGGTCGTCGAGGTCGTATCGTCCGGGCAAGCCGGCGGCAGACTGTCGAATTCCCACCTCGGGACCGAAGTCGACTCGAAGGCGGTACAGCGGTTTTCTCGCCCTGGGGAAATCCTCCGCTTCGACGATCGTGCCGACCCTGATGTCCACCTTCTCGAATTCGTCGTAGGCGATCGTGGTCAAGGCAGGTCTCCGGCGTGGTAACCGCGGGGCGTGGGAGGCCCTGCCCCGCGGTGCATGTTGACTAGCTGGCCGACTCGATCACGAACGTAACGCGCCGGTTCTTCATGCCACCCTCGGCGTCGCCCCATTCACCCGGAGCTACCTGGTGCGCCTCGCCCATTCCAATGGCGCGAACGTGCGCCGCGTCGAGTCCGTGCTCGACGAGGTAGCCGGCGACATTCTCGGCCCGCTTCTGCGACAAAACCTTGTTGTACTCCTCGGCGCCGGCCGCGTCCGTGTAGCCCTGGACGGTGACCATTGAGTTCGCGTAGTGGTGCGCCACGACGTGAGCGAACCTCTCGAGGAACTCATCATCACCCGCCCGCACATCCGACGAATCGAAGTCGAAGTTGACCGGCGTGGCGAACATGATGTGGTCCTGGTACCGCTCGACCATCGCATGGTATTCTTCGGCCAGTTCCTCGAGCTCTGCCTGGAGGGCATCGAGCTCGACCTGCAGGGCGTCGATCCCCTCGGCGTTAGCTTCGATGCCAGCGCTCTGCTCATCGAGCTGAGCCTGCATCTGCGCCATCGACTGATCGAACTGGTCCTGGCTGACCTTGTTGCAGCCCGCGGCGACCGCGACTACGGCGACCAGCGTAATGCGAACGACTACGGAACTCATAACGAACCTCATGGATTTGGATACGAGTGCCCGGGACCCTCATCGGCGGGGTCACGAGGCGGCTGATTATAATGGGAGGCGCTCGCTGGAGCGATTCCGGAGCGCGAACTCCTCGCGGGGTCGCCGGGACCGGTCAGTCCGAATAGATTGACGGCCCCCGATTCCCGGTGCGCCGGCGACCAGGCTGCCGCGCGCAACTCAGTGAAGAACGGGACGGACTCCCTACAGCGGTGGTGCAGATGCTCGACAGACTTCTGGCGCGCGAGGTAGGCAAGCGACCGGCGACGGTTCGCCTGCAGGGCAGGGTTCTCTTCCTCACGGAAGATCCGGAGCTGATCCGGCGCCAGTTAGCCGGCGAAGACCTGGACTGGGATCCGTCCATCCCCCTTCGCAACGACATCAGCACGGACGAGATCACTCCGGGCTGGGTGTGCTACTACTACGACGAGAAGCTCGGCCAGTATCCGTACGTCGGCCTCCTGTGCGAGGGCGAGCATCCGGTCGGAAAGGGCGATGTGGCGGGCGGTGGTTTCGTGGCGGCGGTCTCCGGAAAGCGGCGTGGAAAGGGATCGAGTCGAGAGGCTGCCCCGTATGCAGAGCGGGCTGCCGGGATTCGAGTCGTGATTGCGGAGAACATCGAGCGCATCTACCGGGAGAACTGCGAGAACCTGGGAATCCTGACCTCGACCGATTTCTCATTGATCGATCGCATTCGGCAGGGAGAAGAGATTCCCCTTGAGGCCTTCATCGGCGAGGCCGGTCAAATTCAGAGGGACATCATCGAATACGGTGGTCTCCTGGACTATGCCGTGGCGCGCTTGAAAGGGTTGGTCCAGGTGCCGGTCGTCGTCCGGGATGCCGATCGCCCGATGACGGTGTCCGAGAAGATCCTGGCTCGGCACTGGGTGGCCGACCTGGCCGCGGACGAGGTCGGCGTAGACGCGGTGGCGCCAGGCGATGCGGGCTTCGTTCGCACCGACATCCGGTTCAGTCACGAGTACGTGACACCCATGGCCTCCACCTTCTGGGAGTCCTTCGCAGGTGAGGACGCAAGGCTCAACGAACCCGACAGCATCTACTTCTTCCGCGACCACCTGGCGTTCCTGGACCAGGTGATCAGCGAAGAGAAGAAGTCGGCAGGGCTGCTCGACGCAGCGCACGGGTTGCATGACAGGCAGCGGGAGTTTGCGGCGAAACAGGGAATCCGTCTGCACGGGGAACTGCCGGACCGCATCGGCTCGGAGGCCATCTGTCACGTGAAGGTGCTTGGCGACTACGCGCTGCCCGGACAGGTGGTGGTGGGCAGCGATTCGCACACCCCGCACTCCGGGGCCATCGGGTGCGTGGCCTTCGGCGTAGGTACGACTGCGCTGGTGAACTCGTGGGCCACACGGGACGTCAGGCTCCGCGTACCCGCCTCCGTGCGCATCGAGATCACGGGTCGCAAGCCGGACAACGTCACGGCCAAGGACATGATGATCGAAGTGCTCCGGCATCCCTACGTCCGCGGTGGCGACGCGATCGGGAAGATCCTGGAGTACACGGGCGAGGCCGTCCGAGCGCTCAGCATCGACGAGCGCGCGACTCTGACGAACATGGCCGCGGAGGTAGGCGGATTCACCGGGATCGTGGCTCCGGACGAGACGACGATCGACTGGCTCGTATCACACCGCGGCATGCCTCGCACCGAGGCCGAGGCGCTGGCGAGCGGCATGTACAGCGACGCGGACGCGGAGTACGAGTGGACGATGACCATCGACGCGTCCGAACTGCGGCCGATGGTGGCCACCCCCGGAGATCCCGGAAACGGAGTGGCCATCGACGAGCTGGAAGGCGATGTGGCTGTCGACATCGTGTATGCCGGGTCGTGCACCGGCGCGAAGTGGCACGATATCGAGATGGCAGCCGAGGTAGTCCGCCAGGCGCTGGCCGACGGCCGACACGTGCCGGACTCGATCCAGGCGTGGCTGCAGTACGGATCGATCGAGGTGGAGGAGTTCGCTCGAGAACAGGGTTACCACGACCTGTTTGTCGAAGCAGGCATCGACGTGCTTCCCCCGGGCTGCGGCGCGTGCATCAACGCGGGCCCCGGAGTCAGCTTCGATGCGGATACGGTGACCGTCAGTTCCATCAACCGGAACTTCCCGGGGCGCAGTGGGCCGGGACAGGTCTACCTGGCGAGCCCGTACACGGTGCTGGCCTCGGCCTTCGCCGGGAAGATCGTGGCGTTCGAGTAGGAAAGTCTGGCGGGAGGCCTCAGACCTCGATCTTGTCGAGGTCCAGGTTCTGCCAATCCACGTCTTCGATCTTGTCGTCGCCAGCCGGCAGCTCGGCGGGGCCCTTCCCCAAAGCGGCGGAGGCCTTCGCCTTGTTCTTCGCCCGCAGGCGTCCTCCGACCCAGCCCAGCAGCATTCCGGCACCAAGCGGAACGAGCAGCAGTAGCGCGACGGTGGTCGTCACGGTGGTGAAGAACAGGTCGATCGTGACCGGATCCATGTTGAGGAAGGCGAAGAACACCAGGGCGACTGCCACGATCAGCAGAAAGATCTGCTGAATGGACAGTATCGTCTTCTTCAAGTCAGCCATGTGATCCCCCGTTCCAGCGCTTCAGGTACCGATCAGCGGGCGCCGCGCAGGGCCGCCATGGCTCGATCGGCTGCCCATCGTCGGACGACCGGCTTCCACGCCCAACCGAACGCCGACGCTACGGCTCCAGGCTTCAGCTCCGAAAGCACCCGGTCCGCTTCGGCTTCGGCCAGCTCCCGCAGGCGCGCTTTGCCGATCGCCGGGATCGAATCGAACCCTGGATCAATCTTGTCGACCCGGTACTCCGCCTTGTCTCCTGGATCGTACGAAATCACGTCCTGGAGGGTTTCCTGGATCACCCTCCGGGCGTCGCGCCGGCCGGCTCGAAAATCGCTGGCTCGCCAGTCACGGTGGAAGAACCCACCGAAGTGGCCCAGGAAGTCTCCGGCCAGCGGTTGTCCGTCTCCGGGCGCCACGAGGTAGAGCGGGAGGACGTCCTTGTCCTGCAAGCCCGCTGCGGCCTCGAGTACGAAGACCAGCTTCGCCAGCCTGGCCCGCGCGGCGCGCGAGTCCGCACTCGACAGAGCGGAGGCGTACGCCGGATCGGCCTCGATTCGCTCGACGGCTGAATCGAGATAGTCACCCGCGGGGTCGTCAGACCCGGCCCCGCTCGTTCCCTCTTCCGCCACCTGCATCTCGGCGACATGCTCGGCCAGCTCCCCGATGTACCGACCGATGGCGAATGCCCCCGGGTCCGCCAGCTCAGGGGCCAGGTCGGGCAAGCGCTCGACCAGCGCGCGGAGGATCTCGAGACGGGTGTTGATCCGGTTCGCGGTCACCCAATCCCGGGCAGCGCCCTGCCCCAGCACGGCTTTCGTCAGCGCCGACGCCATTCCACCAAGGCTGCTTGGAGGGCCCTCGAAGCCGTGGTGTCCCGGACCGGCACTCTCGAGAGCGGGCTCGATGAACAGGTAGCGCCTGTCCTGTCCCTGGTGAGTTCGCTCCATCTCGACCAGATCCCGAGCCAGGCCGAGCGGAGCGTTGTCGAACAGCCCGCCGTCCAGGTACCACATGTCGACCTTACCGTGGGGCCCCACGCTCAGGCGCGCACCCGGATAGTCCGTCTTGCTCCGACCGATCTGGCGAGGTGGAAACGCGAACGGGAAGCTGGCCGAGGCGACGGCGGCGTCGGCCACTTCGCCCCAAACGGGGGTTCCCGCGCGGCTCTCCTTCGTCAACTCGAACTTGATGGAGTCGGTGTGGACTCGCGTTCCGAAAGACCGGTCCGGTTCATTCAAGAAACGATATCGCCGGTCGTACGGAACCCCGTACAGGTTGGCAAGGGTGAAGCCCAGCCGAATCGTGTTGCCTGCCGCTCGCGACCGTTCATCGTCGGAGGCGGGGTCGGAGGCGACGAGGGTCCGGGCCAGCTCATCCAGCACCGAGACATCCAACCACCCTTCACGCTGCGGACGGGCCGGGTCGAGAAGGACCGATACGTCTGCCGCATCCACCCAGGCCTTCTCGATCCACGGAAGGAGGTTCCGGTTCACCGACAGACAACGGGCGGCGAGCGCCGCGTTCAGGGCGCCGGCCGAGGCGCCCGTGATGACGTCGATGACGACCGCTTCCTTCCGCCGGTTTCCCTCGACAGCACGAATGATCTCGGACACCGCTCCGCCGATGTAGGAACCGAGAGAAGCACCACCGCCGAGTACCAATGCAATCCGTGTCATATGTCTTCCAATATGGGTTTGATTCGGGGAGCCAAAGTGTTCCCGGCCACCGCTGCAGGCAAGCTTGGAGGTCGCTGCCAGGACCCGGGGGAACCATCCGTGGGGGTTCGGCGTTACACCTATTCAGACGATACGAAGATGGCCGTCTGACGTGTTTCGCGCCGATAACGGTATGAGCCTCGCCGTCACGTGCCGGAGCCG
>JBDHBK010000020.1:0-15887 GCA_039592635.1 Gemmatimonadota bacterium | reverse complement strand
CATCGTCGATGACCTGTTGCATCGGCAGGGCGTCGTAGATCGGCAGGTTCGGATCCATTGCGGCGACCGTCTCCCGGACCCTGGACGCCAGGCCTGACGGATCTCCCGTCGTCCGTACCCCGACGCTTACGGTGTTGCCCAGAACTTCCCCGAATTGAGCCACGGCGACGTAGTAGCCGGCCGGGCTCTCCTGGTTATTCCCGATTCCCTCCATCTTCATGTCGGGTACGACGCCCACCACCGTCATCCACTCGTAGACGTCCTCCCCCTGGTGTATTCGAAACCTCTTTCCGAGCCCCTCCCCGTCTTCGAAGTACTCGCGAACGAAGCTCTGGTTGACCAGCGCGACCGGCAGATTGTCCCGGGTGTCCGAGAACTCGAATGCCCTGCCGTCGAGAACCTGGGTCTGGAATGTAGAGAAGTAACCGGGTGTGACTATTCCTTCTCGTGCCCGGGGAAAATCCTGCTCCGTGGGATAGTCTCCCCCCTCGATCTCAAATGTTCGCATTCCGTTTCCGCGCGCGGGCAGGCCGTCCGAAAGCGTGGCTGCTTCGACGCCGGGCGTCGTCTGCAGCCTCTGCAGCAACTCCCGGTAGAAGTCGGTGCGATCGTTGGATTCCGGGTAGTCGGTTGCCGGCAGGTTCAGGCGAGCCGTGAAGATGTTCTCGACCGCGAAGGGCAGATCGACCGTTCGCAGCTGCGCTACGCTCTTGATCATCAGGCCCGCGGCAATCAAGAGCCCGCACGACACGGCGACCTCGCCAATCACGATGATCGATGTGATGCGTCCCATGCGGAGGCCTGACGATCCTCGGCCCTCGTCCTTCAGCGCTTCGTTCATGCCGCGACCGGTCGCGCGAACAGCCGGAAACAGGCCTGCAGCGATTGCCGAAAGTGCCGTGATCAGGATCACGAACCCCATCACGCGAGCGTCGAGGTCGAAGCTCATCCAGAAGGGCGGTGGATTGGTGGCGACACCCCGATTGAACCACGCGATGCCGGCGATGCCGATCAACATGCCGACCGCTGCTCCCGCGATAGAGAGCACCCCCACCTCGATCAGGAGCTGCCGGATGATTCTGCGACGCCTGGCTCCCATGGCCGAGCGGACCGCGACTTCCTTTTCCCGCCCTGCGGCTCGTGCGAACAGCAGGTTGGCAACATTGGCGCACGCGATGAGCAGCACTCCGATGGCTGCGCCCAACATGGCCATGAGGACTCCGAACAGCTCATCCCCGATCACGAACTTCGTAAATGGCTCGACCAGTGGAGCGAAGCCCTCGTTTGCTTCAGGGTACTGCGATTCGAGCCGCAGGCCGATGGTGGCGAAGTCGGCAGAGGCCCGATCGAGCGAAACGTCCTCTCGAAGCCGGCCGAACCCCGGTAACTGCGGGCCCTCGCCTCGTTCGTTCTCCAGAGGATTGATTTCCATCGGAGCCCACATGTCGGCTTCCATCGGGAATTTGAACCCCTCCGGAGCCACCCCGACAATGGTGCGCTGTTCGCCGTTGGTGCGCACCGTCATCCCGACCACATCCGCAGAGCCGTCGAACTTCTCCTGCCAGACCTCGTAGCCGATGATCATCACCGGGTCGGCTCCCGGCTCGTCTTCGCCGGGCAGGAAGCCGCGGCCGGCGACCGGCGCTACGCGAAGGATATCGAACATGTTTGCGGTGACCATGGCTCCGGCGTAGCGCTCTGGCTCGCCGTCCCCGCCCACGAGGTTGACCGCGCCCTGGTTCCACAAGCCAAACGACTCGAGGCTGGTCTGCTGGTCCTGATAGTCCACGAAGTCGTGCAGCGAGATGCCGCCGCGGTCGATGTCGCGCTCCGGATTCGTGCGCCAGATCGACACAATCCGGTCCGCTTCCTCGAAAGGCAGGCCCTTGTACATGGCACCGTTCACGATACTGAATACCGTGGTGGTGAGCCCGATCCCGAGAGAGAAAGCGACGACGGCGATCAGAGAGAGTACCGGAGAACCGATGAGCATACGGACGCCGTACTTGACGTCCTTGAAGAACCCGTCCATGGCTGTCCCCTTCAACCCGTAGTCCACACCGCGCCAAAACCACGCACGTGGCTCCGGCGACGGAATCCGCTTGCCACGGCACCTTACGGAGGCGGTGGAAGGAGAGTTTCGGCGGTCTGCTAGAGGTGAGCCGACAGAAACTCCAGCACGGCCTGCCAGGTGGCTTCCACGCCGCCCGAAGCTCGCACCGGGTCCAGCATCGAGGATCCGTGAACGCCGCCCTCGGATACGACCACCACGACCCCGTTCCGCTCCAGGTCGAGGGCCTGGGCGGCCACCGACTCGATCTCCATCTCACGGTCCGGTCGGAGAGCCATGGCGGGAGTCGTCAGATGACGCAGGACTTCGTCGGGCCGACACCCCTCCATGGGCTCGCCCGAGGCGGGCGAGAACGCCAGGACGGCGTCCACGGATTCGGGATGGTTCACGGCCAGGCGGATCACCAGGGCGGCGCTGTAACTGCTTCCCCAGACGGCTACCCTATCAGCCTGAAGGCTCTCGATCGCCCATGCCAGCGCCGCCTCGAGGTCCGGGTAGGCCTCGCAGTAACCGTACTCCCGATCCAGCTCGGCGACCGTCCGATTGACGCCACCGAACCGGTCGCCGCCGGATCGCTGGTCTACGGCGAGAACCTGGTACCCGGCGTCGAGGAGGCGGGGCACGATCAACGAGTACTCGCCTCGCGCGTCGCCGCCCGCCTGGTGAAACAGGATGATGATGGCTCCGTCGCGATCGCTCGGACCCGGCGGTTGGTACCAGTCGGCGAAGACCGCGACGCCGTCCGCGGCCACGAAGGTGACCTCGGTGGACGCAGACTGCGACACAGCAGGCAGGGCCCATGCAGCCAGAAGCGCCCCGGCAAGTGCCGCCGAGCGCGGCCGGCCGAATCGGCACCGCCGTCCGGCGAATCTCATCCGAGCATGTTGCAGAGGTATGCCGTGGCCACGCCCAGGTAGTTGCCGAGCGCGTATCCGATCAGGGCCAGCATGATCGAGATCGGCACGAGCTCTTCCCGATGGTATCCGGCGGCCACCGGGGCGGACGCCGCCCCGCCGACGGCCGCGACGCTGGCGACGGCGGCCATGCTGACGTCGAGCTTCATGACCTTGGCGCCGATCAGGACGAAGACCAGGTGGACCGTGATGGTCAAGAAGCCCGCGATGAGGAAGAATTGCCCGCCACCCAGTTCTCGCAGGTCCGCTGAGGCGCCGATCATGGTCATGTAGATGTAGACGAACGCCATGGCCAGCGGCTCTGTGCCCGGCACCTCACGTAGCTTCGTCGCCGACATCAGGATCCCGAACGTGGTCACGAGCAGGAGGGCCCACGTCCTCTGGGTGAGCACCGGCGGCAGGGCGTGCGTCTTCCGTTCGACGTTCTGCGTCGCCTCGGTGAAGTGGTCAAGCTGCGCCTGCGACACTCCTGTCCACCGGTTGAACGGCTTCGCCCACCTTTTGCACACCAGGATCAGGGGGAAGTAGGCCAGGTAGACGAAGTTGTCTACGATCACCACCAGGCCCACCTGCTCGTCCGGAGTGGCCAGGCTCTCGGCCACGGCGGCCAGATTGCCGGTCCCACCGATCCAGCTGCCAGCCAGCGCCCCGAACCCGGACCACGAGTTGGGTGGCAGGTTTGACCGGAACAGCACGAAAGCGACGACCGCTCCAACCACTACTCCCACGGAGCCGATCACCAGGACGATGGCCCCGCGCCATGCCACCTTCATCGCTTCCTTGATGTTGATGTCGAGCAGCATCAGGACGATGAACAGCGGCACCGCGAACGACTTGAACGTGTCATAGACCGGGCTTTGCCGAGGGATGACACCGAAGTTGCTCAGGAGCACCGGCGTGAGGAAGATCCAGATGATCGCGGGCAGGTAGTTGAACACCTTCCACCCCGTCGTCCTCTCCAGCCAGATGAAGATGACGGGGACCATGAGGATCACCGCCATGATCCCTATGAGGTCGGTGAAGATCGGCTCTGCGTTCATGCGCTCTCCAGTTTGTGGGGCGCGCGACCGGGTGCAGGCGCCCGGTCGCGGTCGGGCAAGGGCGACAACCTAGGGTGTGCGGGGAAAGTTGGCACACGTACCGGTTCCGACGGCTATGTTTAAAGGAGAGTGGACACCGACCTGGAGGGCAGATGATGAGACGATGGGTACGCGGGGCCGCCGTCCTTGCAGCGCTGGGAACAGCCGGTGCTTCGGTAGAGGTCGAGAGCGCGAGGGCACAGGAAGCAGAAGCCGATGCTCGCCTCGAGCGCATGTCGGCTGCGCTCGAAGCAAGCCGTGTGGATCTCATCGAAATCCGGCGAGACATCCACCGTCATCCCGAGCTCTCGGGTCAGGAGGAGCGCACTGCGGCCCTCGTCGCCGAGCGTTTGAATGCGCTGGGCCTCGAGGTGCGTACGGGCGTGGGAGGGCACGGGGTCGTGGGAATCCTCCGGGGCGGCAACCCGGGTCCCGTCGTCGCCTATCGGGCGGACATGGATGCCGTCCGCGACAAGTCGCCGGACCCGGTTCCGTTCCGGTCCGTGGTTCCGGGCGTGCGGCACGTCTGCGGGCACGACATCCACACCACGGTGGCGCTCGGCGTGGCCGAGGCCCTGGCGGCCGTGCGCGGCGACCTGCCGGGCACCGTCAAGTTCATCTTTCAGCCGGCGGAAGAGAACATCCAGGGCGCGAAAGCGATGATCGCGGAGGGCGTCCTCGAGGACCCGGCTCCGGCGGCGATCTACGCCGTGCATACGGCTCCGCTGGAAGTCGGCCAGGTCGGCACCGTCGAAGGACTCGGCCTGCCGGGCACGGATATCATCAGGGTCCGGGTAACGGGAGGCGACAACCCGGGTGAAACGGCACGCGCGATGGCACGGCTGATCTCGGGGACCAGTACCGTGGGCCCACCGGGGAGCCCGCAGCCGGAGGGAGACTCCTTCATATGGGCCAACGCCGGGTCCCGCAGGATGCCGGGTGGAGGTGAGTACGCGGTCAGCGGATCGGTGAAGGCCTCGGGTGAGGATGCCTACGCGTCAGCCAAGAAGCAGATCAAGGAAGGCCTGGCCCTCCTCGCAGCGGACGGCACTCGCTACGAGCTCGAGTACCAGGACAGGGTGCTGGCCGACATGATCAACGACGTGCAGCTGGTGCGAGACTCGCAGCACCCGCTGGAGCGGGCTGTCGGCGCCGAGAACGTGATCGCATCGGGCTCGTCTCCGTACTTCGGGGAAGACTTCGCGTTCTACCAGCAGATCATCCCCGGAGCCATGTACTGGCTGGGCGTCTCGAACGCGGATAAGGGTACGGTGGGTGCACCTCACAGCCCCGGCTACGTGGCGGACGAGGCGGCGATCTTGGTGGGGTCGAGGGCCATGGCAGCCGTCCTCGCGGACTACCTCGACCGGCATTCCCCGGGAGTGTCTCCAGGGGAAGATTGACCGGTCGCCAGGGTGGCGAGGGAAGCGCCCCTCGCCACCGCCGGGGTGCTGCGGCTCATTCGATTCCGGCGCAGTCCTCCAACCGGGTGCCCTCCACTCCGCACACCACGCTCTCGAGAAAGTCGAAGCGAGTCTGGTAGTAGGTGACCTGGTTCTCCAGTCCCGAGATGCCGTGTCCCTGGCCTTCGAACTCCACGTACGTGACGGGCTTCTCCAGCTGCCGGGCCGCCTCGACGAACGAGCGGCTCTCGGAGACGCCGACCCGGTTGTCGTTCGACCCGTGCGTCAGGAGGATCGGCGAGTCGAGCAGATCCACGTGGCTGATCGGCGAGCGATCGAGAAGCTTCTCGCTCTCGGTCGCTGGATCGCCCGCTTCGAGGATGATCCAGTCGGGGATGTTAGTGGCGTCGTAGAACGACACGATGTTAGAGAAGCCGGCGTGGCTCATGCCGAACCCGAAATCATAGTCCTCGCCTCGGCCGTTCGTCTCCGGCGGAAACGTCAGGGCCCGCATGGTCGCGTATCCGCCGTGCGAACCCCCGGCAACGCCGATCTGGCGAGCTTCGAGTCCCAGCTTACCCTCAAGGAACCGGGCTCCGTAGAACAGGTCGATGATCTCGTCGCCCCCCAGGTCACGGTCGTTGAGTGCCATGAAGTCCTTGCCGAAACCCGAGCTCCCCCGGACTGCCGGCGACAGCCACGAGATCCCGGCTTCGCAGAAGACCTGGGTTCCGGTGCTGAAGTAGTTGCCACCCCCGTAGAACGAGGTGATGACCGCCAGGCGTGACTCCGGATCCTCGCGGTCCTCGCGCGGCGTGAACAGAAAAGCGTGCAACATCCGGGGCTCGCCCGTTGCCGGGTCGATATCGAACGTCGGGAATTCGACCCGTTCCACGTCACACTGCTGGATGGCCGCCAGGTACTCATCCGGGAGCTGGATCTTGGGTTGGAAGGCGAAGGTTGCCCGCCCGCCGTCCATCACGACTTTCATCTCGTCACCCTGGAACGGGGATGATGCGGATGTCTGTCCGACCACGAACTGGTCGTGATCGTCGAACCCCATCACTCCCAGACTCACGCCGAGCGTCAACTCGCCGAGGATCTCGCCGGACTCCGGCTCCAGCACCTGCAGCACGTTCTCGTGCGGCCGCGCCAGCACCTGGAGGATCTTGCGTCCCTCTTCCGTATCGAGGAGCGCGAACCACGCGTCCTCGCCTACCGCCGTCATAGGCTGCGAGGAGCGGGCCGCGAGGTCGTAAATGTAGAGATTGGAGAATCCGCTCTCGTCGGATGTGTAAACGAAGCGGTCGTCATCCAGCCAGCCCTTGGTATAAGATCCCACGGACTGGCGCTCCACACCCTCCGGAAGCAGGAAGTCGAGACTGGGGTCGGCCAGGTCGACGTAGGCCAGGGTTCCGTGGCTCCGGTGTCCGTCCTTGTTGAGGCGAATGACCACCCCGTCGCCGTCGGGTCGGAAGTTGACGGAGGTCCACACCATTCGATACTCGCCTCCCTCCTGACACAGGACCTCGGTCGATTCACCCGACTCCAGGTCCAGCAGCGTGAGGCAATTCCGGTAGGGCTCGGTGTCCCCGTGCCGGGCGATGTAGCCGATCGTCTGCCCATCCTTGGAGAAATCCCAGCCGTAGATGTAGGGGACGTCGGTCAGTCTCTCGAGAGACCCTTCCTCGAGCGACAGTCGGTACAGGTTCATCACTTCGTCATTCCGCTCATCGGCCTGGGCGATCATGTCCCCGCGGATGGAGTCGTATCGCATGCCCCACAGGTTTCGAGTGGAAAGGTCGACGTCCAGAATCCGCCGGCCGGCTTCGGGAGTGACGAGCGCACCGTCGCCCAACGTCAGATCCTGCATCATGAGCCAGGTGCCCTCGGGCGTGGTGTGCCTGTAGAACAGTTTCCCGGCCTCGAAATCGGCATCCCAACCACCGTACGGATAGTCCTGGAAATACGGTTCGAGGTCCACCTCGCGGCCCAGGAAGCTGACCGCGTAATCGAGGTCTCCGGTCTCAGCCACTTCCTTCTCGGCGCATGCCGCGCCGACGGCCAGGAGGAGGAACGTGACGAAAAAGGGGAGACGGAAAGGCGAGCGAGTCATGTTGAACCCCTGTGTGGTCGTATGAGTCGCCGCCGGGCTGGCGGCATCGACACCCATGGAACACGCGGCCCCCGACAGGCGCTGGCAACGATTCGGCGGGTCCCACGGTCGAAAGGGCATGGAAGAATAGCGCTTCGGCGGCGGACGGACGACTGCAGTGGGGGGATCGGGTGCGGGACATAGGGAAGGGGAGACCCCCCAGCGGGCGGCCTGGTGTTCGACGAGTGGCCGCGGCAGGGTTCGCGGTGGGGTTCGCTGTGGTGCTCCTGATCCTAACCATCCTCGCAATCCAGGCGCTCTCGGTAGCTCGCCTGGATGCCGTTTCTGGCGACGTTCCCGTCCGCCTCTACTCTCGTCCCCCGATGCTCGTCCTCGGCCGAGCGATCGATGCTGACGACCTGAAGGCCCACCTGTCGAGGATCGGCTACGTGGAGGTCCGCGGGGGGGCCATCGGACCGGGCCAGTTCGCCGCAAGGCCTGGAGAGTGGGTCATCGTCAATCGCCAGATCGCCCGCCTGGGTCCGCTGGCCGCCGGGCAGGCCGTGCGCGTCCGGCTGGACCGGTGGGACCGGGTAACCTCCCTGGAGGATCGGGAGGGGCAGCAATACCGGGCCGTACCCCTCGAGCCCGAGTTGATCGCCGTCGCGTCAGGAGAAGGGACCAGGGATCGTACGCCCGTGCGGCTGCGGGAACTGCCCCCCCATCTGATCGACGCGATCCTCACCGTTGAAGATCAGCGGTTCTACCGGCACCATGGCCTGGACTATGTGAGGATCGGTGCTGCCGCCCTCGCCAACATGCGTGACGGCCGGATCGTCCAGGGCGGCAGCACGATCACGCAGCAGCTCGCCAGGAGCCTGTTCCTCGACTCGAGACGCACCTTCGTCCGCAAGGCGAGGGAGGCTGCCATGGCTCTCGCCCTGGAGAGTCGCCATTCGAAGGACCAGATCCTCGAGTTCTACCTGAACGAGGTCTACCTGGGGCAGGAGGGCGGGCGCGCGATTCACGGTGTAGGTCGCGCCGCCGAGGTGTACTTCGGAAAGGACGCCAGCCACCTGGACCTGGCGGAGTCCGCGCTGCTCGCGGGTCTAATTCGCGGCCCCAACCTCTATTCGCCGTCGCGCAGGCCGGACGTTGCCCGGGGTCGCCGTGATCTGGTGCTTCGCCTCATGGCCGAACGCCAGGTGATCACCGAGTCCGATCGACTCGATGCCTCCCGGGCTCCCTTACCGGACCAGGCCCGGATCGGTGAGCCTCCCCCCGCCCGGTACTATGCGGACTATGTCCTGGGGGAGCTGGGTAAGCGCGACTCCCAGAACTCCAGCGGCCGCGCCATCATCACCAGCCTGGATCCCGCCCTCCAGCGCATCGCCGCCGCCGCCGTATCGGACGGACTGCGCGCCCTGGAGAGCGAGCACCCCGGCTTGCTGGAGCGCTCTGAGAGCAGCGGATCCGCCCTGCAGGCCGCGCTGGTCGCGGTGGATCCCAGGACGGGTGACGTACTCGCGATGGTCGGCGGTCGCGACTACGGCTCATCGCAATACAACCGGGCGGTCCATGCCCGTCGACAGCCCGGTAGCTCGTTCAAGCCGATCGTTACGCTGTCGGCGGTCGCCGCTTCGCCTGGCGCGAGGAGAGAAGGCTCGCCGATCACTCTGGCCACGGTTCTCTCTGACGAGCCACTCGAAGTGGACACCCCGGCCGGCCCTTGGCAGCCGATCAATTACGACGGTCGATTCCACGGTCAGGTGACTCTGCGTGAGGCCCTCGAGCGGTCTCTCAACGTGCCGTTTGCTCGCCTGGGTCTCGAGGTCGGCGCGGATCGCATCGTCGCGATGGCCAGGCGCGTCGGGATCGAGAGCAGGTTGAAGGCCTATCCGAGCATCGCGCTGGGGGCTTTCGAGGTGACTCCGCTCGAGATGGCCAGGGCGTACGGAGTCCTGGCAGCTGGTGGCTACCGTGCCGGCGTCCAGCCGGTTCTCGCCGTGCTGGGTCCGGACGGCGAGGTGTCAATCACCGAGCGGACCGACGGTGAGCGCGTGGTCTCACAGTCGGAGGCGTACCTGGTCACCTCGGCTCTTCGGGGCGCCGTGGAGCGCGGCACCGGAAGGAGCTTGCGGGCGAACGGTTTCTCGGGCGCTGTGGCGGCGAAATCCGGAACCACGAACGGCTTTCGGGATGGCTGGTTCATCGGCTACACCCCGACGCTGGCGGTGGCCGTGTGGGTGGGCTTCGATGACGGACAGAGCCTGGGGCTGCCCGGCTCACGTGTCGCTCTCCCGATCTTCGCCAGGTTCATGGCCTCGGCGACGGGTCGGTATGGAGACGAGGGGCCCAGGGCGAACCCCGGCTTCGATCCTCCGCCGGGGCTCGAAGTCATCGACGTGAATCCGGAGACGGGCCTTCGCGCAGGGCCTGGTTGTCCCGGGCGGCCCGAGATCTTCGTCCGCGGCACGGCGCCCCGACGCAGCTGCTCACCGTACGGGTACTACTCGGATTGGCGGGCCGATGGGAATCGCTATGAGGTGCTGCGCCGGCTTGGAGAACTCAGGGCTCGTCGCGATCGGTGAGTGCCGCGGCTTCGGCGAGGAGCCGGCGGACTTCTTCCGTCGGCACGCCCAGATTCGATCCGCCGAATTCGGCGAGGATGGCGAAGGTGACGGCCACAACCTCTCCGTCGAGTGAGAGCACAGGTCCGCCGCTGCCGCCACGAGTGGTCTCGGCGTCATAGGCGACCGTCGAAGGAGTCACCTGTCCGACGATGCCGCGGGTTGCGAGCGGTCGAATGAAACCGGCGTCCGACAGCTCCTGCACGACGGTCCAGAAATCGGGACGTCGTTGCATCAGCGAGTCCACGAACACCGCTCCGGACCGGGCCAACAGGGCGTCGATTCCCGCCGGATAGCCGAGAACCAGGATCTCCTGGCCGGGACCTGGATTCTCGTCCGCCAGGCGAAGGGGCTCGCGCCCCTCCATCTCGGGTGCCCGGACCACCGCCAGATCGACGCTTCGGCTGGCCGCAACGAAGGAGAGCTCGACCGGTTCGGCCTGATCAGGAAGGTAGCCGAGCAGGCGCAGGCGAGGCTCGAAGCCGCGCTCGAAGATCGGGCCCACCTGGTCGTTCTCGCTCCACGGGATGGCCACGTGCCGGTTGGTGACCAGCAGGCCATCGTCTGTGGCAAGCCAGGCGCTTCCGGTGAATTGCACCTCGAATACCGGACCGTCGCCCTCGGTCGTCGTCAACGGGATGCCCCCGGGTCCAATGCGCGGCGCTCCAGAGGGCCCGAGGAGCATCCGGAGCGGACGGTCGGAAGCGATCTCGATCAGCTGGTACCCACCCTGCACGAAGATCACCGATGAAGAGGCGGCCATCACGACCCTTCGGCCGGCGTCACTCATCTGTTCCAGCGCCTCGATGCGCCCGGTGAGGGCGTCCTGCAGCTCGGCGACCAGGGCCCGAGCCTCGGGATCTCCTTCCGCCAGGAGGGAAAGGCTGGCCAGGGCCTCGGCTACGCGCGCACTGCGCGCTTCTTCGGCGCCGATCCGGCGCTCCAGCCGCAGCCCGTATGCGGCGAGGGCACCGACGGTGACGAGTAAGACGGCCATCGCCCCGCCCGCCACGACACGGGCTCGCGGAGAGGTACGGGTCAACATCTCACGCGGCAGGGACCCGACAAGGAGCCCGAGTCGACGTAGAAGTCCGCCTTTGCCGTGGCGCGCGCAGTCCACGCAGTCGCCCCACGCCTCCTTCACGGACTTGTAGGGTGGCGCATTCCTGGTTTCCATCACGAAACGGATCACCGGCCCACCCGTGCCGACTTCGAGGATGTCGCCGGGTACCAGGGTCTCGCGGCCCTGGAGTCCGGGCACGTCGGCGCTGTTGAGATAGACCTGGCCCTCGACTTCGAGCACCGACCATCCCTCCTCGCCCCTCACCAGCACCGCGTGCCGCTGGCTCACGGCCGGGTCGGCCCCCGCGGGGAAGTGCACCACCGCGTCGCGCGCCGTGCCTATGAGGGCCTGTACGTCGGTCAGGTGCTGGCGGGTACCGCGGTGAGGTCCGGTGAGGTGGAGAATGACCGCGTCGCCCCCCGAAACGACCGAGGCCGAACCAGCCTGGCCGTGCGATTCGGGAGACGGAAACGGTCCCTCGATGACCGGGGTGCTGTCAGGCGTCATTCAGAACATCCTCCGCGGGCGATAGACTTTCTCAACGTATGGGTAAACACGCCGGGCGGGAACAGGTTTCGCGGGCGGCGGGCCGTGGATGCAGAAAGCCCGCCGGCCAGCGCCGACGGGCTTCCCACATTCCGGCAGGTCCCCGGGTGCGGGGACTGCGGATGGGACTACAGAGCGAACCCGACGCCCGCAGAGAAAATCCACGCGCGATTCTTGTAGCTGACGGATTCCAGGTCGCTGATATCGCTCAAACCCAGGGCATAACGGCCGTCGCCCCACAGCGAGATACTGCCCAGGTAGACGGCCAGATCCAATCCGAAGATGCCGTTCCAGTCGGGACTCTTCGTATCTACTCCGGTATCGGAACAGCTCGTCGAGTCCGAGCCCTCCGAGACCTTGCAGTCCATTTCGAAATCAGCACCAATACCTGCAAAGATTCCGATTCGTGCTATCCCCAGCGGAAGGCCAGCCTTCAGAAGCGCAGCGAGCTCGAGGTACGACAACTCGGTCTGATTCGAGGTGCCGCTCTCCGACACGCCTTTCTGGATGTAGCTCAATTCCGGCTGCAGGGAGAAGATGCCCTTGCCGGTGTTGAAGAAGACGGTACCGGCGAAGCCGGTGCGATTGCTCTCGTCGAACGTCCCGCTGACGTCATCGATGCTGGCCGAGGCCACCGATACGCCGCCGCGAATGCCGAGGACCTTCGGAACCTGGGCGTGCGCTACCGACGCGCCTACCAGCAGGGAAAGGAAGAACGCCGAGGTGATCGAACGATAATACCGCATGCTGTGCCCTCCGGGCTCAGCGGATCAAGGCGGGACGGGCCATGATAGAATACATCATCGGCCGAGATACTTACCGTGTCAAGGGTGGTCGGGCCTGCGGACACGAGCGTTCCGATGAGACTTTGCCTACAGATCGGTGTACACTGGCAAATCCCCCCCACTCACGAAGGAGAGGCTCATCATGTGGGAACGAGTGGTCGCTGTGGATCTCGAAGCCACGGGCCTCGATCCGAGGAAGGATCGGATCGTGGAACTGGCGATCGTGCGGGCCGAGGATGGCCTGGTGCTGATGGACCAGCGCTTTCACCCGGGCCTTCCCATACCCCCCGCGGCCACGTCGGTCCACGGTATCTCGGACGCCGACGTGGCGCACTGCGACGGATTTGCCCTGCACGCCTCGACGGTGCAGGCGATGCTCCAGGACGCCATCATCCTGGGCTACAATTCGCGGCTCTACGACACGGTGATGATCGACGCCGAACTCCGTCGAGCCGGCGAGCCCGGACTGGACCTGGCGGCTCAACCGGAGATCGATCTCCTCCGGGTGTGGGCCGAGTCGGAGAGGCGGACACTGGACCTGGCGGTGCAGCGTTTCCTGGGCCACGGACACGCGGGCGCGCACTCGGCGCTGTCGGACGCGGAGGCCCTGCTGCCGCTGGCCCGGGCCATGAAACGCGCGTGGGCGCTGGAGGATTACGACCTCCTGGATAGAAGCCGTCCGCAGGGCGAGGTCGACCGGTCACGGCGCCTGCGACAGACCCCCGGCCGCGAGGTCGTATTCAACTTCGGCAAGCACGCGGGCCAACCGGTTCGCGAACACGAAGAGTACCTGGATTGGATGCTGAAATCCGACTTTCCCCCGGACACTCTCGAAGCGATCCGGCGCCTGAAGAGCAACGGGTGGCGCTGGCCCTGATCCTGCCCGAGCCGAGCGCCACCCCGGTACTTCGCCGCCTAGCGGTGGGCCAACGTGATGACCGCGAAGGTGGCCCCCTGGGGGTCGGACAGCCACGCGAACCGTCCCACACCCGGGATGTCTATCGTGTGCGCGACCTGCGATGCGCCGAGCTCGATGGCCTTCGCTACCGTCCCGTCACAGTCGTCGACCGCGAAGTAGGTGGCCCAGTGCGGGGGCACCTCGCCCCACTCCGGCTGGATCTGCATCATCCCCCCGGTCGGGAATTCGCCGAGAAGAAAGCTGGTGTAGGTACCGGTCGGCGGGGGCATCTCCTGGTCGTGCGCCGTCCATCCGAACAACCCACCGTAGAATGACTTCGACGCGGCCGTGTCGAGGGTGAGAAGCTCGTTCCAGGACAGCGCTCCGTGCTCGCTCTTGAGGCCGACGCCGTGATGATCGACCGCCTGCCACAGGTAGAACAGGGCCCCGGCCGGGTCCTGAATCACGGACATGCGGCCCGAATCGAACACGTCGAACGGTCCGGCGAGCACGAGGCCGCCCAGCGCCCGAGCCCTCTCCGTAGCCTCATCGACTGAGTCCACAGCCACGTAAGCTCCCCAGCAGTCACGCCCGGAGTTCGGTTGCTTCGGATCTGCCTGGTACAGGGCGGCGGTATACTTGCCCCCGATGTGGAACATGGTGTAGGTGGAGTCCTCGGACATCGGGACCTCCTCGGCCTCCCACCCGAACAGGCTCGAATAGAACGAGCGTGCCGCGTCCTGATCGCTCGATGCCAGCTCGATCCAGCAGAATGTCCCCGCCTCGTGCTGCGGCGTCTCCGCCATGGCTGCCTCCTCACGTTGAGCACTGCCGGCGCCCAGGGCTCGTGCCCTCCGCGCCGAATCACCCGCTCCCGGTATCCAGAGTAATTAAGGGAGCGGTCGAATCAAGGCGGAGATCAGCCTCGGCGGCGAGAGCGGGGAAGGGGGCGGACGAGGAGGCCGGGCACCCGGCGGAACCTGCCGGTCCGCGAAGTCACGATCTCCAGCCCATGGTAGAGCGCCGTGGCGGCCACCTGAAGCTCGCGGGTCGTCAGATCCAGCGCGGGGCGTTCCGCGGTCAGCTCGCCGAATGTGCGGGCGGTCGCGACGTCGAAGGGGAGAACCGTGAGGGCCGGCAGCACCCGCTCCTCGATGTGCTCGATGTTGCCCTCCGGATCCCGGGACTCATCGGCTCCGCGGTACAACTCGGCGACGGACACCGCGCTCGTGAACTGCTCCTCGCGGGGCAGGGATCGCAGCCACTCGAGGTACGTCTCTCGAGGCTCCGACCGCAGTACTTCGGCGATCGCGTCGGCGTGAAAAAGGTAGGCCGTCATTGCGGGAGACACCTGCCCTGGCCCCGGCGCCGTCCAGCCGACGACACCGGGGGATCAGGGAAAGAGGTAACTCGTCGGCTCAGCGGGAGCGTCGGTTCCGGCGCACCAGGCGGGCGAGCTCCTCAGAGCCCTTCCAACCGCCGGCCAGGCTGGCGAGACCGCCGTCCGGGCCAGCCGCCCGCAGCCGCGTCAGCCTCTCCACGTCGGCCGCCTGGACGAGGGCCGCCACCGGCTTGCCATGACGGCTGATGATGATCGGCTCACCGTCCTCGGCCCAGCGAACGCATGCCGCGAACGTGGCCTTGGCCTGTGCAACGGAGAGTGTGCGGGACACGTCGGTCCTCCTCGCTGAGAGTATCACAAAAATAGTCATTAGGACTATTATGACCATAATGTGACCAGAGGGGTGCCGCAAGGGGTTCGCCAGGGCCCCTGCCACCTGTCGGACGGGCGTGATATGTTGCCCACCATGCCCCTTCGACTCATTCGTTCAGACACGAATGCCGCGCTGTGGACGGCCTGCTCGGAGTCGTTTCTCGACGCCGTCGGCAAGCGGTCGGGGCCTTCCGGCTACCCGGACTTCCTGCTTCTCACGCACCGCGTGCAGCGCGACGTCTTCCTGGAGCAGGCAGCCGTGGCCGGCGTACGGGGATGGCTGGGCCCGCCGATGGCGTTCTTCTCCGACCTGCGCCACATGTTCGGGATCAAGGCTCGTCCGGTCGGAATCCTCACGGGCAGGATGCTGGTCGCCCGGTTGGCGGGGCAGACGGCGTTGCGGGTCGGGGTTCGCACCGCGGGCAGGGAGCGGGGTCCGGCCGGGACTCACATGCTGGACCGGGTGTTCAGCGAACTCCTGCCGGAGGGCGTCACTCCCGACACCCTGCGGCGGGCGCTGGAGCCGCTGGCGCGTGACGAATTCACTCGTCGGCGCAACGAATGGGTGGCGGACACGTACGAGGAGTTCCTGCGCGAGCTGGATGAGCGCCGGCTGTACGACCCCCGGTCCATCCATGCGATGGTGGCGCGGCGTATCGAGGAGGGCGGGCTGTCGGGGGCGCTCGCCG
>JBDHBK010000019.1:0-12554 GCA_039592635.1 Gemmatimonadota bacterium | reverse complement strand
CACCACCAGAGCAGGAATACCGAACGCGCGGGCGGCGTAGGCAACTCCCTGCGCGTGATTCCCGGACGAATAGGTCACGACGCCGGCCTGCCGCACCTCGGGAGGCATGGAAGAAATGAAGTTGTAGGCGCCCCGGAGCTTGAAGGCCCCGGCGTACTGCAGGCACTCGCACTTCAACCACAGGTCCGGCGCCTCTCCGGGCACCGCCCCTGCGGAACGGTCCACCGGGAGTAGTGGTGTTCGGCGGATGGCGCCGCGAATTCTGTCTGCCGCGGAACGAATTTCGTCCAGGGTCACCAGGCCGGTGCTCGCGGGCATGGAGATCTATTCCCCCGTTTCGGGTGTCTCCCCGGCTTCCTCGGTGGCTCCATCCTCGAGGACCGCGATCTCATCGGTATCGGCGTCGTCCGCCTCGCCCACGTCCAGGTCGGCCGCGACCTTGGCGATGTCCATCAACTCGTCACCGTCGTCCAGCGCGATGATGCGCACTCCCTGGGTGGCCCGGCCAATCACCCGGATCTGCGAAGCCGGCTGTCGATTGATCACACCACCTCGGGTCACCAGCATCAATTCGTCATCGTCGGTAACCTCGCGTATCCCCACCACGTCGCCGGTCTTCTCGCTCAGGCGGAAGTTGATCAGTCCCGTTCCACCGCGACGCTGAACGCGGTAGTCCTCGACCTTCGTCCGCTTCCCCCCGCCCCGGCTGGTCACCGTAAGCAAGCTGGATCCTTCCGCGACTACGACGGCTCCCACCACTTCGTCGCCGGCCCTCAGGCGGATACCGCGCACACCTCGAGTCGCCCGACCCATCTCACGCGCATCGCCCTCCTTGAACCGGATGGCCATGCCCTTGCGGGTGGCGAGAATCAGGTCGTTGTCTCCGTCCGTGAGCCGCGCGTCGATCAGGCGGTCGCCCTCGTCGATGTTGATCGCGTTGATACCCTTTGCCCTCACGTGCCGGTACGCGGCCAGGCTCGTCTTCTTCACCTGCCCGCTACGGGTCGCGAACAGCACGTACCGATCGGGATCGAATTCCCGAACTCGAAGGATGGACGCGATCTTCTCGTCCTTCGAGATGTCGAGGAGGTTCACGACCGGTTTACCGCGGGAGGTACGCGAGGCCAGAGGAATCTCGTGCACCTTGAGCCAGTATACCTGGCCACGTACCGTGAATACGCACAGATAGTCGTGCGTCGAAGCGAGAAACAGGTGCTCGACCCAGTCCTCTTCCTTGGTGTCCATGCCGGCGATTCCCCGGCCACCACGCCGCTGCTGGCGATACGTCGCCGGAGCGATCCGCTTGATATAGCCCTGGTGACTGATCGTGATCACCATTGGCTCGTCGGCGATCAGGTCTTCGGGGTTGAAGCTGATTTCCGCGTCGATGATCTGCGATCGCCGATCGTCGCCAAAACGGGCCGCCAGCTCGACCAGTTCTTCCCGGATGACTTCCATTCGGGCATCCCGTGACGCCATCAGGGCTTCGAGTTCCTCGATCGTAGCCCGGATCTCGGCCAGCTCCTCCTCGAGCTTCTCGATCTCCAGTCCCGTTAGACGAGACAGCCGCATCGCGAGAATGGCCTCCGCCTGCTTGTCGCTGAGGCCGAAGCGTTCCTTCAGGTTGGAGGCCGCTTCCTCGGTGTTCTTGGAAGCCCGGATGATGCGCACGACTTCATCGATGTTGTCGACGGCGATCTTCAGACCCTCGAGGATGTGCTCGCGCTCGCGCGCCACCCGAAGGCTGAATTCGGTACGCCGGACCACCACCGTGTGCCGATGCTCGATGAAGTGGGCGAGGATCGTCTTGAGGTCCATCACCCTGGGCACACCACCCACCAGCGCCAGCATGATGACGCCGAACGTGCTCTGCATCTGCGTGTGCTTGTACAGTTTGTTCAGCACGATTTCCGGGATGGAGTCACGCTTCAGGTCGATCACGACCCGGATGCCGTCGCGCGCCGATGACTCGTCCCTCAGGTCCGATATATCCTCGATCCGGCGATCCCTGACGAGTTGGGCGATCTGCTCGACGAGGCGGGACTTGTTCACCATGAACGGGATCTCCGTGACGATCAGCCGCTCGCCACCGCTCGGCCGATCCTCCACGTGGGCCCGCGCGCGCATCACCACGCGGCCCCGGCCCGTCGTGTATGCCTCCCTGATTCCCGTCTGCCCGTAGACGAGACCTCCCGTGGGGAAGTCCGGTCCCGGCACGTAGTCGAGAAGTTCCTCGACCGGGGTATCCGGCGCCTCGATCAGTCGTACGCACGCCGCGACGATCTCCCGGAGATTGTGGGGCGGAATATTCGTGGCCATCCCGACCGCGATCCCCGATGAGCCGTTCACCAGCAGGTTGGGCAACTTCGATGGGAGAACGGTCGGCTCCTCGAGTCGATCGTCGAAGTTCGGCGCGAATTCCACCGTCTCCTTGTCGATGTCCGACAGCATCTCGGTCGCCAGCGAGGCGAGACGCGCCTCGGTATACCGGTACGCTGCCGCCGCATCGCCATCGATGGACCCGAAGTTTCCCTGTCCATCCACCAGCGGATAGTGGAGCGAAAACTCCTGGACCATCCGAACCAGCGAGTCGTAGACCGCCGAGTCGCCGTGCGGGTGGTACTTGCCCAGCACGTCCCCCACCACCGTCGCGCACTTCTTGTACGGCCGGTTCGGAGACAGGCCGAGCTCGTGCATGGCGTACAGGATCCTGCGGTGCACCGGTTTCAGCCCGTCACGCACATCGGGCAGGGCCCGCTGCACGATCACGCTCATCGAGTAGTCGATGAACGACTCTCTCATCTCGTCTTCGAGAAGCCTCTGCTCAACCCGATCGGTTCGTTCAGTCGTCTCCATGCGCTCGTCACGGAAGGGTGGTTTGGGCAGCCCTGACGGGGACCCGCGCTCGGCGTGCCACATCGTCGCAGGTACGGCCGGGCAAGCCCGGCCGCGATCCCTGGCTGACGGCCTCCAGGGGCCGCCTTCATAGTCTCAGAATAACCGGGAAAATATAGCCGTTTGGGGGCCCCTGCGCGACCTTTCGGCTACGATCGCGCAGGGGTCGGATTGAACCGCCGCACTGGGGTCAGAAACCGGATCCCTTGAACGCCGGACGCTCCACGTCCAGTTCCCTGTAGCGCCGGAACAGCTCGAGCTGTCGATGATCGAGGGATGTGACGGCGCCGCGAATTACGACGGCTTCGGCTCGGGTCGAGAGTTCGAGGGGATCGCCCGTCCACACGACCAGGTTCCCCACCTTGCCTGGCTCCAGGGAACCGTATCGGTCTGCCACGCCCAGCGCCCGCGCGGGCGCCAGGGTCACAGCCCGCAGCGCTACATCCCAGGGCAGCCCGAAGCGCACCGCGTTTCCCGCCTCGAGGACCAGCCAGCGAGCGTTGTGCGAGGTGAAGCTCCCGATCACGACGTCCACCCCGGCCCGATCGAGCAGCGTCGCGTTGTCGAACCTCGACCCGAGGCGATCAAACCCGCCCGGACTGTTGGTGAGCGGCTTGAGGATCACCGGCACCCCGGCGGCTGCGATTCGGTCCGCGACCATCCAGGCCTCTTCCCCGCCGGAGATCACGAGATCCAACCCGTACTCACCCGCGATGCGCAGGACCGCCTCGATGTCGGAGGCCCTGTGGACGCCCACGACCAGTGGTGTTTCGCCGTCCAGCACCGGGGCCAGGGCTTCCAGGTCCAACCTCGAGGCAGAGAGTTCGCGAGTGCGGCCCTCTGAGAACGCGGCCTGGTTCTCACGCCAGAACCTGGCATCGTCAAGCACTTCTCGGAGACGCAACGAGGCGCCGCCCCGGGCTCCGCCGGCGGCCCCGGCGCTGAAGCTCGCGACCATCGCCGCGCGGGATTCCACGACCATCTCGCCGACGGATGAGCCTGCCAGGTCGATGATCGCGGCTTGCCCGGCGATCAGTCCTCCGCCGGGAGCGGAGAGCGCCGTCGTCAGTCCAGCCGCCCGGTTCACCGGGATCAATACGCTGCGCGGGTTGATTCCGTCGACGACGTCGAAAGCCGCCCTCACCGGGTCACCCTGCAGCTGTGCGTCGACGGTCGAACTCACCATGCCGACCTCGACCAGCCCCAGCGACGTGGTGGCGTCGAACAGGCCCGGAGTCACGACCCGGCCGGTTGCATCGAGTGTCGGTACTCCGGCGGGTACCTCGACATCGCGACCGACCGCGACGATGATCCCGTCCCTGACGAGCACGGTCGCACCCTCGAGCACCCCCCCGCTCACGGTGTGCACGTCGCCACCGGTCACGGCCAGGTCCTGCCCCCCGGCGAGCGCGGGGGTTCCCGCCAGCAGAGCGAGCAGGATGGACCATCGCGCCGTTCTCACCGGACTTTTGGCCGGCCCGCTCATCGTCCACCTCCCTGACCCGCCTCGGGTAGGATACCGAGTTCAAAATCGCTGCTGGGATTGCCCTCGGTCCGGGAACGGTCGTAGACCACGGCGCCGTCTATGAACACCTGGTCGGCCCGGCTGTACACGCTGAACGGATCGCCCGACCAGACCACCACATCGCCCGCCTTGCCGGCTTCGAGCGAGCCCGTCTCTTCGTCGATACCCAGCGCCCAGGCCGCATTGATCGTGATCCAGCGCAATGCCTGGTCACGCGTGACGTCGATGCCCGCACTGCGTCCGGCGAACATGGCCCGGGCAGCGTTCTGGTTCAGGATCTGTATTTCGAGGCCGCTGTCCGTATGAAGGATGGCCCGCGCCCCCGCTTCGGTCAGGAGGGCCAGGTTCTGCGGAATGCCGTCGAGGGCCTCCATCTTGAAGCCCCACCAGTCCACCCATACGGAAGCGCCCACGTTCTCTTCCGCCAGGCGGTCCCGGATCTTGTAAGCCTCCGTCGCGTGATGGAACGAACGAATCGAGAAGCCGAACTCATGGGACAGCTCCAGCATCGTGAGCATGTCGTCGGCCCGGTAGCAGTGGTTCTGAATCAGGATGTTGCCACGCAGGACTTCCGCCAGCGTCTCGAGCTCGAGGTCCCGATCGGGACGGTCCGCCCGGCGGTCGCCCGCGAGCCACTCGTCCCACCGCTCGCGGTACTTATCCGCCCGGATGAACGCCTCTCGATATCCGGCCACGTTGCCCATTCGGGTGGACGGACCTCGACTGGCGTACACGCGCTTGGGGTTCTCTCCGCACGCCATCTTCAGGCCCATCGGAGCGCCCGGGAACATCATGTCCGTCGCCCCTCGCCCCGGGACCAGCTTCAGGGTCACACCGCGACCACCGATCAGGTTCGCGCTTCCCGGCAGAGACTGCAGCGTGGTCACCCCGCCGGCGAGAGCTCTCCAGAAGCCGGGATCCTGGGGCCACACGCCGTGCTCGGCCCATACTTCGGCCGTGACCGGGTTGGTGGCCTCATTGCCTTCCCCCATGCCCTCGACACTCGGCGATGGATACACGCCGAGGTGCGAATGCGTGTCGATGATGCCGGGGGTAACGAATCGCCCGTCGGCCTCGATGACGGCTGTGCCCGCCGGGGCGTCGAGCCCTACGCCGACCGACTTGATTCGACCGTCGACGAGTAGCACGTCCCCCCCTTCGATTTCCTCACCGGCCGCCGTCATGATGGTCCCACCGCGGATCAGCACCGGGTTCGAGGCCAACGGCTCATACGATGACTCCCAGGCCCCGTTCGGCGTCCCGTTCAGGAGCTGCCGATCCGCCTCGGCCCGGTCTGCCTCGCCGGTGACCGAATCGCCAGGTCCGCTGGCCGGGGGATTGCCCCCGGACGCGCAACCGGAAGCCATGAACACGGCCAGGAGGAGCGACGCCATCCTCGATCTGGGACGCCTCTTTGCCATCTGGAATCTCCTTCAGGGTTTCTCGAGGACCGGGTCCCGCGCCGATCGGCGGCTCGCTACCGGAGGCCGGAAGTCGCCAATGTAGTCAATTCCGGAAAAGACCCGGTAATCGAAGGGATCCTGCCTGCTTGTCCGGCACAACCTACGCGCAGATCCGATAGTCCTCGATCTCGCGGTGTCCAAGGGCATCGAGGGTCGCGCGAATCTCCTCGCTGGCACCCGGGGAACCGACCGCGGCGAGCACGTACGGGCCATCCTTTGATGCCAGAATCTCGAACCCCGCCGGATCCAGAACGGGAGCGCCGTGGATCTCCTGGCCGATCTTACGCGCGTCGAGATCCACGAACGCCGTGACCGGGCGGCCCTGTCTGATGAGCTCGCGGGCCAGGGGTTTTCCGACCTTGCCCGCCCCCCAGACCACCAGGGGACGCGATATCGGGAGAAAGACCTGGTCGAGAAAGTGGACCTTGCAACGCCGGAATGCCCCGGCCGAATACCGATCCGAGGCGAGCGAGTGACGATCGGACCGCACGCGCCAGCGTAGCAACGGCTCCGGGAGGTTGGCCACCCGCATTCCGGCCGCGTGCAACCTCAGGACCAGGTCGTAGTCCTCGGGCCAACCCGGATCGCGATAGCCGCCGAGACCGGAGAGCACCGAGCGGCGGATCATCAGCGTGGGGTGTGCGACAGGACACTCGACGAACAGGTCCCGCCACAGCTCGGCGGGATCGGAGAGCCCGTTCAGCCAGGCCTCGTATCGGCGGTAGCCTTCGCCGACTTCAGAGCGTGGGAACAGCTCTACGGCGGTTCCACATCCCGCCAGGTCCGGACGAGCCACGAGGAAGTCGCGCTGGAGTTCCAGGCGCCGGGGCCCGGCGACGTCGTCTCCATCCATGCGGGCCAGGAGCGGGGCGCGGGAGGCGGCCACCGCCAGATCCAGGGCACGGACGAGGCCGTCGTCGGGTGGCGTTCCGTCCCCGCGTGGCGGGGTTCCGGGGGCGACCTCGAGCACCTGCACCCGGTCGTCCCTGGCGGACCAGCGACGCAGAAGCTCCGCCGTCCCATCCGTGGATCGATCGTCGACCGCCAGGACCTCGAAGTTGGACAACGACTGCGTTTCGAGGCTCTCGATACACTCCGGCAGCCATGTGGCCACGTTGCGGCAAGGAAGCAGGACGGAGATCTCAGGCACGCGCGGCCCTCATCCGGCTCGGGCGTTGGAATCGCTCGTGGACGGCGCGACACCCTCCGCGGATGCTGCGACCTCGAGGTGCTGAGCCAGGTGATGGCCCGTATGGGATCCGGGATACTTCATGACCTCGGCCGGCGTCCCGGCCACCACGACGCGTCCCCCTCCGTCCGCAGCCTCGGGTCCGAGGTCCACGATCCAATCCGCGGCGGCGATCACGTCCAGGTCGTGTTCGACCACGACAACCGTGTTCCCGGCCTCCACGAGTTGTCCCAGCACACCCAGGAATCGTCCGATCTCACCCAGACCGAGCCCGACGGTCGGCTCGTCCATGATGTAGATGCGTTGCTTCTTCGACGAACGTCGGGCGAGCTCCCGGGCCACCTTGAGGCGCTGCGCCTCGCCACCGGAAAGGGTCGTGGCCGACTGTCCGAGACGCAGGTAGCCGAGCCCGACCCTCTGGAGCTGCCACAGCGCCTGGCCCAGGCGATCCTGCCGGATGAAGAAACGGATCGCCTCGTCCACGGTCAGGTTCAGCACGTCCCTGATGCTGCGACCACGGTACTTCACCTCGAGGGTCGCCGGCTTGAATCGCCTGCCCTGGCATACTTCGCAGGGCATCGACACGTCTGCCAGGAACACCATCTCGACCACGTCTTCGCCGGCGCCCTTGCAGGCTTCACACCGTCCGCCCTGGACGTTGAAGCTGAAGTGTCCGGGCCCGAACCCGCGTCGCTTCGCTTCCGGCTGTTCGGCGAACAGGCGGCGAATCTCGTCGTACGCCTTGATGTAGGTGATCGGGTTCGAGCGAGGCGTACGACCGATGGGACTCTGGTCCACCAGGACGACCTCCTCCAGCAGCTCGGCACCGGCGAGCGTCCGCCACTCTCCCACTGCCTCCCCCAGGTGGCGCCGGGTGGATGAAGTCCCGCGCAGGGTCTTCTCCAGGGCCTGATACAGCACGTCGTGCACGAGGGTGGACTTGCCCGAGCCCGACACTCCGGTCACCACGGTGAGTCGCCCCAGTGGAATCGCCACATCGAGATCCCGCAGGTTGTGCAACGTGGCGCCCGCCAGTCGCAGCCATCCCCTGGGAGGCCCGGGCGCCGGGCGAGAAGACGGGAGACGCTCGCGCAGGGCCCGACCCGTCGCCGTGTCCGCGTTCGCCAGGTCGGAGAATGACCCTTCGAATACCAATTCCCCGCCGTGCTCGCCGGCCCCGGGACCCAATTCGATGACTCTGTCCGCTCGACGCATCACCGACGTCTCGTGCTCGACCACCAGAACCGTGTTGCCACGGTCTCTTAGCTGGCACAGAACTCCGAGAAACTGCTCGACGTCTCGCGGGTGCAGGCCGATCGTCGGCTCGTCCAGGACGTACAGAGTGTCCACCAGCCGGCTCCCCAGGCTGCCCGAAAGACGGATCCGCTGCATTTCCCCGCCCGAAAGGGTCCGGGCCTGGCGATCCATGGACAGGTAGCCCAGGCCCACGGACGACATGAACTCGAGACGATCGGCGAGTTCGCGGAGGAGGGTCTCCGAGACCCGCGCCTCGAACGGCGACAGGTCGAGCCCGGCCAGCCACTCCCTCAGTTCGTCCACGGTCAGTGCGGCTGCCGCGGCGATGTCGAGTCCGCCCACGCGCACGTGCAGCGCCGCGGGCTGGAGCCGGGTGCCCTCGCAACGGTGACACGTCTCCGGCAGCTGGTACTGCCGGAGGAAGACACGGATGTACTGCTTGTACCGCTTCCGCTCACGGGAGCGCAGGAAGGGGATGATCCCGACGAAGTCTGGTGAGCCATCCAGCAGCTCTTCGCGGAACGACTCGGGCAGCGCCCGCCAGGGAAGCGTCGGGTCGACGTCTCTCCGCGCCGCCAGATCCAGTACGTCGGCTGCTTCGCGGTAATAGCGGGGTTTCGTCCACGGATCGAGCGCGCCATCCACCAGCGGTCGGTCGAGATCCGGTACGAGCAGGTCGAGCGCGTACTCGAGGGTAGCCCCGAAGCCGTTGCACTCGGGACACGCGCCGGTCGGGTGGTTGAAGCTGAACAGGATCGGTGTGGGGTCCGGGAACTCACGACCGCAGTCAGAGCAACGGAATGCCTCGGCGAAGGGAATTCGCTCGTGTACCTCTGAGGCGCGCCCACCCTTGCGCAGAACCACCAGCACATCGGCACGTCCATGTCCCTCCGCGAACGCTCCGGCCAGCGAATCGGAGAGTCTCTCCCGGCTGTCGTCCGACGCGGATACCCGGTCCACGATGACCAGTACCTCGCCTGCCGAGTCGAGGCGGTTCGCGGCGGCTGGCGGCGGCTCGTCCCCATAGTCCAGGTCGTCCAGGTGTTGCTCGGACCCGTCGATCATCACCCGCACGTAACCACGGGCACGGAGATTTTCCAACGCGGCTTCGTGCGTGAGGCCGGGACTGCGTTCCAGTGGGAACGTCACGTAGACGGGCGTGCCCGCGGGCAGCGCCAGGACCTCGTCGGTGGCGGACTGCACGGTGTCCGGAACGACACGTTTGCCACAATCGGGGCAGACCGTATGCCCCACCCGGCTCCACAGCAGGCGCATGTAGTCGTAGGTCTCGGTCGTCGTGCCCACCGTCGAGCGGCTGGATCGAACCGTGTTTCTCTGATCGATGGCGACGGACGGAGCGACGCCGTCGATCCAATCCACGGCCGGCTTCGGCATCCGCTCCAGGAACTGTTTGGCGTAGGTCGAGAGGGATTCGACGTACCGGCGCTGGCCCTCCGAGTAGACCGTGTCGAACGCCAGGCTCGACTTGCCGGAGCCGCTCGGCCCGGTCAGCACGGTCAGCGCCCGATGGGGGATTGTGACGTCAACTCCCTTCAAGTTGTTCTGCCGGGCGCCGCGAACGTGGATGGAGGTCAGCATGCGGCGATGATGAACCCGAGTCGTGGGAGCGTCAAACTCCCCGGCTGGAACGCCACCCTCGTGACGGGTATGTTCGGGGGTCCTGACCCTCGACCATCGGAGCATCGACCCTGCAGACATCGCCGGAAGGGCCCGTCCACGAAGAAGAAGCGCTGGGCAAGGCGTACGACGCGCGCCTCATGCGGCGGCTGCTCACCTATCTGCGCCCCTATCGGTGGCACGTGGCGTCGGCCGTCGGAATCCTCATCGCCGCCTCGGGACTCGCCCTCGTCGGACCCTGGCTCACGAAGATCGCGATCGACCAGGCTTTTCCGGCTGGAGATCTTCGCCTGTTGGCCCTCCTGGCCGTCATCTACGTGGGCTCGATGCTCGTGGCCGCGCTCCTCGAGTATGCGCGCACGCTGCTGACCACCTGGATCGGCCAGAGAGTGATGGAGGACCTGAGAAGCCAGATCTTCGGCCATCTGCAGCGTCTGGAACTGGCGTTCTTCGATCGAAACCCCGTGGGCCGACTCATGACTCGGGTCACGAGCGATGTCGAGGCCCTGAACGAGATGTTCACCTCGGGCGTGGTGACCATCTTCGGCGACGTGTTCACGATCGGGGCCATCGTCACGGCGATGCTGATCCTGGATTGGCGGCTGGCCCTGGTGACATTTACGGTCCTGCCCCTGGTCTTCGCGTCCGCCTATCTGTTTCGAACTCGGGTGCGAAGGGCCTACCGGGACATCAGGCTCCGGCTCGCGCGCATCAACGCGTTTCTTCAGGAGCGGATCACCGGAATGAGCGTGACGCAGCTGTTCCGCCAGGAGGAGCAGACCTTCGACCGCTTCGAGGAAATCAACCGCGACCACCTGTCCGCTCACCTCAAGTCCATCACGTATTACGCGCTCTTCTTCCCCACGGTGGAGATCCTGGCCGCCGTCGCCATGGCCCTGATCATCTGGTACGGCGGATCCGAATCCCTGCGCGGGGCCATGACCGTCGGCACGATCGCGGCGTTTCTGCAGTACGCGAGGCGTTTCTTCAGACCGATCCAGGATCTGTCCGAGAAGTACAACATCCTGCAGAGCGCGATGGCCAGTTCGGAGAGGGTGTTCAGGCTGCTGGACCGGGAGCCTCACCCCGTCGAGTCCGAGCCCGGGTTGGCGGAAGGCGGCCACGCGCTGGTGGATGCGGGAAGCATGGAAGCCGCGGACCTGGCGATACCTGCCGTCCCGACCCGGGGAGGGCGGATCGAGTTTCGAAACGCGTGGTTCCGGTACGGTGACATGGAGAGTGACGCCGCGCCAGCAGACGCGGAGGGCGTCGACTGGGTGCTGAAGGACGTTTCGTTCACGATCGAGCCGGGACAGCGAATCGCGATCGTCGGTGCCACGGGGGCGGGAAAGTCGACCCTGATCAATCTGCTGATGCGCTTCTACCGACCGCAGCGGGGGGCCATCTTCCTCGACGACACGGACATCTCTCTCGTCCCGGCGTCGGAGGTGCGGAGCCGCATGGGCCTCGTGCTCCAGGATGTCTACCTGTTCTCCGACACCGTTCTCAGGAACATCGACCTCGGCCGGCCCGGTGTCGGAGCGCACGAAGTGGAGGAGGCCGCGCGCCGGGTCGGAGTGGCCGCCTACGTGGACCGTCTGCCCGGCGGTTACGAGCAGCGACTCGGCGAGAGAGGAAGCAATCTCAGCGCCGGCGAGCGACAGCTGCTCAGTTTCGCGCGAGCCCTTGCGGGTGACCCGGACCTGCTGATCCTCGATGAGGCCACGAGTGCCGTTGATTCCGAGATCGAGGCCCGTATCGAGATGGCCCTGGATGCGTTGATGGAGGGTCGCACAAGCCTGGTGATCGCACACCGCCTCTCGACGATCCGGAACGCCGACCGCATCCTGGTGATGCATCATGGTGAGATTCGGGAGACCGGGACACACGAGGAGCTTCTGGAACTCGGTGGGCTGTACACGCGCCTCTACCGACTCCAGTTCGCTGGATCGCCGAGCGCCGCATGAATGAAATCCTGGACTTCGTGGTGGGACTGGACTCGCGGTGGGTACTGGCGGGGCTGCTCGCCGTGCTCGACGCGTGGGCGATCGGGATGATCGTCAGGGCGCGTCCGGCGCTGAAGGTAGGGATCCTGTGGAGCGGGATCATCATCCTGTGCCCGATCATCGGGCTGCTCTTCTGGTATGCTCTGGGGCCGAAACCCATCCCTGGCGGAGCCGCGCGGGGAGACTGAGTCAGGTGGCGGGCTCGTCGCCGAGGAGGCTCACGACAAGCTGGGCCGAGGACGCTGTCGCGCCCCGTCCGCTCTCTACGTAGAGTCGCGCCTCTGCACCCATGTCGGCTCTCCGGCCGGGATCACCTGCCAGCCCCGAGAGGATCGAGGGTACGAGGTCAGGCTCCACCTCCACGGCGATCCCCCTCTGAACCATCTGGCGAGCCTCCCAGCGATCGTAAACCGGGCCGAAAAGCACGGGCAGCCCGGCCGCCGCCGGCTCAACGACGGAGTGCAGGCCCTCGCCCCCGATCCCTCCGCCGACCCAGGCCAGGTCGCATTCCAGGTACAGTTCGGCAAGGAACCCCACCGCGTCCACGATCAGCGGGGGCGGCGCATCCGACCCGAGGCTCG